>DAIPKT010000036.1:0-6945 GCA_036769645.1 bacterium
ATTTATTCAAGCCAATCAATGGTTAAAGAAATATCTACCAAATTATTTTCCTCAAGAGCCAATTTTAAGAAGAAAGATTATTTTAAAATCAATTTGTCAATTTTTTAAAAAAATTTGTGAAAAAATTCATTCTCATACTTTTAATGGTCTTTCAGAAAAATTTTATCGCTGGTTGCAACTTAAAATTATGCCAAAACATTTAAAAGAATTAGCCAATCAATCAACAAGCGTTATAATAACTGATCAAATTCTAAAATTTCATGATAAAGATAAAAGAGAAGACTATCGAGAAAAATTTAAAAGTAAAATAGAAAAACTATAAATATCTATATATCGCGATCGCGATATTTGACATCCAAAAGTATACTATAAAATAAAGTGATGAGAGAATTTTTAAAACGAATTGTTGAATATCTTTTTTATCTTTTCCTTTTTTTGATTCCTTGGCAGACGAGATTGATTTTGAAAGAAGGGGCTTTAAATCAAGGGTATTGGGAATGGGGAACATATTCCTTATACGCCATCGATCTTATTTTCGTTTTATTAGTGATATTATTTTGTTTTGATCTTTTATTTCATCCTTCAATTTCTAATTCCAAATTTCTAATTTCTAAACAAATTCCAAATTCTAAATCTCAAACTCAAAACTCTAAATCTCAAATTCTAAATTATAAATTCCAGATTCTAAATTCTAAATTATTTAAGTTATTGGTTATTTGTTTTTTGTTATTTGCTTTTCTCAGTATTTTTTGGGCAAAAAATTCAGGTTTGGCTTTTTATTGGTTGTTGCGCCTTTTACAGGGTGCGATTTTATTTTTTCTTATCCAAAAAATCAATTTTGATTTTATCAAAGCTGGTTTTGTTTTAATTTTTGCTGGCTTAATTCAAGCATTTTTAAGTATCTCTCAATTTATCAACCAAAAAGTTTTTGCTTCAAAATGGCTTGGCATGGCCGCTCAAGATCCGGCTCAATTTGGTGTCTCGATAGTTGAGACAGCCGAAAGTCGACTCCTCAGAGTTTATGGCTCTTTACCTCATCCAAATATCTTAGCCGGTTTTTTAGTTTTTCTAATTTTTATTTCTTTTATTTTATATCTTTTATTAAGCCAGGACGAGGTTATATCGCTAAGAAAAGTGTTGGGTAGGTCGAGCGGCTATGGTTCCGCCGACAAGGCAGAGGGTAAGACCGAGAACCAAGCAGTGATTTCCTCGCTGGAGAAATCAACTGCGTCTTTTCGTGCGACTGACCGAGCTTCTTCTTGGCAAAGATATTTCCTTCTTTTTTCTACTTCTTTAATAACAATGACTTTATTTTTGACCTATTCGCGAGCCGCTTGGCTTTCCTTGATTATATGTATTATTCTCTTTGGCTTATTTCTTTTTAAAAAAAGTTTTGTCAATTTTCGGATTCCATTTTTTGAATTTTTTGGTTTGATTTTAATTATTACCCTGATTTTTTCCATTTTTTCTTTAAGAGGTTTAATTGTCAGACTCGAGACTAAGGGAAGATTGGAAGCTCGTTCGGTAAACGAAAGAATTCTAAATTTTCAAAGAGGTTTAGAAATTGTTAAAGAAAATTTTATTTTTGGTGTTGGTGTTGGAAATTATACTTCTACTTTGGCTAAAAAATATCCGAGTCTCGCTTCATGGGATATTCAACCAGTAGCCAATATTTATCTTCTCATTTTAGCCGAATTAGGTATAATTGGTTTTCTCTTATTTTTACTAATTATTGGTTTTACTTTTTATTGTTTAAAGTTTAAAATTTATAGTTTATATTTCATCAGCCCTCTTATAATAGGCTTGTTTGACCATTGGCTTTTTTCTCTTTCTTTTGGTATAATTTTGTTTTGGTTAGCTTTAGGGTTGCTGTGGAAAACTTTTAGAGAGAAATCTTGACGGAGATTTTCTAATTTCTATAATAAAATGTTAATTTATAATCTGTAATTTGTAATTTTATGCTTAAATTAAAACCATTAAATGATAAAGTCATTATTAAACCTATTGAAGAAGATGAAAAGACTAAAGCTGGAATTGTTTTGCCTGAGACGGCCGAAAAAGAGAAACCAGAAAAAGGAGAAGTCATTGCTGTTGGTCCGGGAAAACTTTTGGAAAATGGTTCTCGGGCGCCGATGAGCATTAAAGTCGGTGATAAAGTTATTTTTAAAAAATACTCGCCGGATGAAATAAAAATTGGTAAAGAAGAATATTTAGTTATTGACGAAGGTGATATTATTGGAATTATTGAAGAATAAATCAAAAATATTTCAAAATTTTTAAGAAAATTATATGGCTAAACAAATTTTATTTAGTGAAAAAGCAAGAAGTGCTCTTAAAAAAGGAGCTGACAAATTAGCAAATGTCGTCAAACTAACCCTTGGTCCAAAAGGAAGAAATGTTGCTTTAGACAAAGGTTTTGGTACTCCTCAAATTATCTCTGATGGAGTAACGATTGCCAAAGAAATTGAACTCAAAGACAAGTATGAAAATATCGGCGCCCAATTACTTCAAGAAGTGGCTTCAAAAACCAATGATGTAGCTGGTGATGGGACAACAACGGCTGTTGTTCTTGCTCAAGCCTTGATTAATGACGGACTTAAAAATGTCACGGCTGGCACTAATCCTTTAGCCCTTAAACGAGGGATTGAAAAAGGAGTAGAGAGGGTGGTTTTAGAAATTAAAGAAAAGATTGCTCAACCCGTCAAAGGTAAAGAAGATATTGAACATGTTGCTTCGATTTCGGCTAATGACAAAGAAATTGGTAAAATGATTGCTGAAGCAATGGAAAGGGTTGGTAAAGATGGAGTTATTACTGTTGAGGAATCTCAAACAATGGGCATTAAAGTGGAAGTGGTTGAGGGGATGCAATTTGATCAGGGTTATGTCTCTCCTTATATGATTACTAACCCGGAAAGAATGGAAGCCAGTTATGAGGATCCTTATATTTTAATTACCGATCAGAAAGTTTCTGCTTTGAATGAGATCCTGCCTTTAATGGAAAAAATGGCAACTAGTGGTAAAAAAGATTTAGTCGTTATCGCTGATGAGATTGAAGGAGAAGCCTTAGCCACTTTTGTTGTTAATAAACTTCGCGGTACTTTTAATACTTTAGCGATCAAAGCGCCTGGTTTTGGTGACCGAAAAAAGGAGATGCTTCAAGATATTGCTATTTTAACTGGTGGCAAAGTAATTTCTGAAGAAGTTGGTCTGAAATTAGAAAATGCGACTTTAAATGATTTGGGTCGAGCCCGTCGAGTGGTGGCGACTAAAGAAAAAACAACTATTGTCGAAGGAAAAGGTGAGCCAAAAAAGATTAAAGAAAGAATTGCCCAGATCAAAAAAGAAAAAGAAGAAGCAACTTCTGATTTTGACAAAGAGAAATTAGAAGAAAGATTGGCCAAATTAGTTGGTGGGGTGGCCGTCATTAAAGTTGGGGCAGCAACGGAAACTGAGCAAAAAGAAAAACAGCATCGAGTTGAAGACGCAGTTGAAGCAACAAAAGCAGCTGTTGAAGAAGGGATTGTTGTTGGTGGTGGTGTTGCTTTACTCAGAGTAATACCTGCCTTAGCCAAAGTCAAAGTTGAAGGTGATGAAAAAATTGGTTTAGAAATTCTTAAGAGTGCTTTGGAAGAGCCGATTAAACAGATTGCTGAAAATGCTGGTCGCGATGGAGCAGTAGTAATGGAAAAGATAAAAAAACATCAGGGTTATTATGGTTATAATGCGGCGACTGATAGATTTGAAGATTTAGTCAAAGCCGGGGTGATTGATCCAGCTAAAGTTACCCGTACAGCTTTGCAAAACGCTGCTTCAGTAGCGGCTTTACTTTTAACTACTGAAGCCCTGGTTGCTGAGTTACCAGAAAAGAAAGAGACAAAAATGCCGAGTTTACCAGAAGAATATTAAGAAATTGCAAATTATAAATTGTAATTTATGGTTGAAGAAAAAAAAGAAGAAGTCAGTTCCTCTGACCGAGCCTGGTCAGTGGTGGCTTATATTTGGGTTTTTGCTTTTATTCCTCTCTTGCTAAAGCGAAAAAGGTCATTTGTTTTTTATCATGCCAAACAAGGAGTGGTTTTATTTATTGTTGAAATAATTCTTACTTTTATTTTTTCCATTCCTTTTCTTGGCTGGTTAATTGGCATTATTGGCTATTTTCTCTGCGCCATTTTTTCTTTACGAGGAATTTTTACTGCCTTAGCCGGTAAAAAATTACCCCTACCTTGGCTCGGTAAGTATGGAGAAAATATAAGAATTTAAAAAACGCGATACTAAAGTATCCATTGGTCCTAGAGTCGTTCGGGGCTGACGAGGGTATATTGGCATCGATTTTATGGCAAAAAAACTTATTCTTTGGTTTAGTGAAATTGGTATAAAAGATGTTAGTTTGGTTGGTGGAAAGAATGCCTCACTTGGAGAGATGATAAGAGAACTCTCAAGAAAAGACATTCAGGTCCCTGACGGCTTCGCCGTAACAACTAAGGCCTATTGGCATTTTTTAAAGGAAAATAAAATTGATAAAAAGTTAAAGGAAATTTTTGAAAAATTTGAGCCAAAAAGCATTAAAAGTTTGCAAGAAACCGGCCAAAGATGCCGGAATTTAATTTTAAAAGCTGAATTTCCAGAAGACCTAAAAAATGAGATCATTAAAGCCTATCAGAAATTATCAAAGAAATACAGCCAGAAAAATCTCGAGGTGGCTGTGAGATCTTCAGGCGTGGCAGAGGATCAGCCTTTGATGAGTTTCGCCGGACAATTTGAGACTTATTTAAATGTTTCTGGAAAAGAGAATTTGTTAAAGGCAATAAAAAAATGCTTAGCTTCGACTTTTAATGATCGGGTGATTGCTTATCGTGAAGAAAAAAAAGTTTCCCATCTAAAATTTGCCCTTTCAGTAGGGATCCAAAAAATGGTAAGAAGCGATTTGGCTTCGGCTGGAGTGATTTTTACTTTGGATACTGAAACCGGATTTCAAAATGTAATTTTAATAAATTCAATTTTTGGAATAGGGGAGATGATTGTAAAAGGGAAAATTACTCCTGATGAATTCTATGTTTTCAAGCCGACCTTGAAAGAAGGATTTAAATCAATAATCATTAAGAATTTGGGAAGGAAGACAAAAAAATATATCTATAAAAAAGGTGGGGGATTGAAAGAAGTCAATGTTCCAAAAAAAGATCAATTGAAATTTTCATTGAATGATGAGGAGGTTTTAACTTTAGCAAAATGGTCTCAGATTATTGAAGATCATTATAAAATTCCCCAGGACATTGAATGGGCAAAGGATGGAAAAACTGGCCAGTTATTCGTCGTTCAATCAAGGCCGGAAACAGTTCATACCCCAAAGGAAGTTAAATTTTATGAGGAATATCAAATAAAAACAACTAAAAAACCAATTTTAACTGGAATTGCCATTGGAAGCAAAATTGGCCAGGGAAAAGTTCATATCATCCCCGATGTATCTAAAATTTCTGAATTTCAAAAAGGAGAAGTTTTGGTAACAAAAATGACAGACCCAGATTGGTGTCCAATAATGAGAATTGCCTCAGCCATTGTTACTGATGAGGGTGGTAGAACTTGTCATAGCGCCATAGTAAGCCGTGAGCTTGGAATTCCTTGTATTGTTGGAGTAAAGAAAGCAACAACGATTTTAAAAACTAGTCAAGAAATTACGGTTGATTGCACTTCAGGGTTGGAAGGCAAAATTTTTCTGGAGAAAATCCCCTTTGAAATTAAAAGATATGATTTAGAGGAAATTCCAAGACCGAAAACAAAAATAATGATAAATATTGGAGCACCAGATATTGCTTTTAAAATCTCATTTTTGCCAAACGAGGGAGTGGGATTAGCCAGAATTGAATTTATTTTAGCTGAAAAAATCAGGGTTCATCCCCTTGCCCTGAATTACTTCAAGGAAATCCGAAATCCGAAATCCGAAATCCGAAATAAATCCCAAATCTCAAATTCAAAATTCAAAACAATCATTAAACAAATTGAAGAATTAACAATTGGTTATAAAGATAAAAAAGAATATTTCATTGATAAATTAGCTGAAGGAATCTCCCAGATTGCGGCTGCCTTTTATCCAAAGCCAGTGATTGTTAGATTATCTGATTTAAAGACAAATGAATACCGGGCTCTAATTGGCGGAGAATTATTTGAGCCAGAAGAGACTAATCCCATGCTCGGTTGGCGAGGTGCTTCAAGATATTACGATGAAAAGTTTAAGCCGGCTTTTGAAATGGAATGTAAGGCAATAAAAAGGGCGAGAGAAGTTTTTGGCCTAAAAAATATCTGGGTGATAGTTCCTTTCTGTCGGACAATTGAAGAAGGAAAAAGGGTTTTAGATTTGATGGCAAAAAATGGTTTAGAAAAAGGTAAAGATGGTCTAAAAGTTATTGTCATGTGTGAAATTCCTTCCAATGTCATTTTGGCTGAAGAATTTTTGGAGATTTTTGATGGAATGTCAATTGGTTCAAATGATCTAACTCAATTGGTCTTGGGATTAGATAGAGATTCAGCCTTAGTTGCTAAAATTGGTGATGAGAGAAATAAAGCGGTAAAAGAAATGATTTCTAAGGTAATTCAAGAATGTAAAAAAAGAAAAAAATATTGCGGAATTTGTGGTGATATTCCTTCAACTGATCTTGAATTTGCTCAATTTTTGGTAAAAGAAGGAATTGAAAGTATGTCTTTAAGCCCAGACGCGGTCATAAAAACAATGTTAGGATTAGCGAAAAAGAAATAGAGTTATACCCACAGGTTATAGTAGCCAAAATTTTCCGACCTGATGGAGAAGTTTTCGATGTTGTGGTTGCTTACCGTGAAATTCGAGATGAAAATGGAAATCCAAGATATACTTTTCTTTTTTCTTTTCTTTCTCCATCTAGATCTAGTTCTACTAATTCTCAATAGTCTTGCATTGTCAAATATCTCCGTCTTTTT
>DAIPKT010000037.1:0-6734 GCA_036769645.1 bacterium
GATAATGAATTCCAAAATCCTCAATTCTTTTCCAAGAGAGACCTGATTTTTTTAAATTTTTTACCTCTTTAATTAATCCTTGTTTTAACCATTTTAAAAATCTTTTTTTGATTCTTTTTTTAAGTTCCTCTAGTGGTTTTTTAATTCCAATCATCAAGACGGGATAGGGGAGGGGATTTTTCTTTAAAATAGGAACAGCTTTTTTTGTTTTTAAGACAATTTCAATTGCCCGAATTAATCTTCTGGGATTTTCCCTTTCAATAGTTTTTGCTCTTTTTGGGTCAAGTTTTCTTAAAATTTGATAAAGTTGCTTTACTGATTTCTTTTCCAGTTTTTTTCTTAATTTCCAATCCGGTGGAACTTCCGGGATTACTATTCCATCTACCACTGCCTGAATGTAAAATCCCGTTCCACCACAAAGAATAGGAATTTTACCTTTTTTAAAAATTTTATTTATTGCTTTTAAAGCCAATTTTCGATATTGAGCTACGCTAAATCTTCTTTTTGGTGAAGCGACATCTAAAAGATAATGGGGAATACCTTTCATTTCTTTTTTAGTTACTTTTCCAGTGCCAATATCCAGCCCTTTATAAACCTGCCTTGAATCAGCGGAAATTATCTCACCATCAAATTTTTTAGCTAGTTTTATTGCCAATTCTGATTTTCCTGAAGCCGTTGGTCCCAAGACAACAATTATTTTCTTCATAAGATAGCTCTTTTGTTAAGTTGTGACTTTTGTTTTATTGAGAATCTCTCTTAAAATTTTTTCTCTTCTCTTTTTTTCTTCCCAAGGAACATCATCTTTCATTTGAAAGGCAGTTGTTCCTGGCCGGGGGGAATATTTGGCAATATAAGCGGTATTGAATTTAATTTCCTTAAATAATTTCACCGTATTTTCAAATTGTTCTTTGCTCTCGCCGGGAAAGCCAACTATCACATCGGTTGATAAATTAATTTCAGGAATTTTTTCTCTAATTTTTTTAACTAAATTTTTATATTGTTCAACCGTATAAGGCCTATTCATTTTTTTTAAGATTTCATTGTCTCCAGATTGGACTGGTAGATTGAGATATTTGGCAACTTTCTCAGATTTGGCTATGACCTCGATTAACTCCTCAGAAAAATTCTTTGGGTTTGGACTGATAAATCTAATCCAAAAATCTCCGGGAATTTCATTGACCATTTTTAAAAGTCTTGGAAAATTTATTGAGGGATTGGTAGGGGAGTGGTAGTCATTGACATTTTGGCCCAAAAGCCAAATTTCTTTAAATCCTTTTTTAACTCCATTTTTTATTTCCTCTAAAATTTCTTTGTGATCACGACAAACTAAAGGACCACGGGTATAGGGAACAACGCAATAAGAACAAAAATTATTACAGCCATGAGAAATGGGAATAAAAGCTAAAAAATTGTTTTGATATTTTGGCTGAATTTTTAAATAATCACAATTAGCGTAATAATTGTGCCATGGCACTAATTGTACGCTAATTTTTTTCCTAAGGATTTTTGGCCAATTTGGTAAATCTTTAATATTTAAAATTAAATCAAATTTTTCAGCAAATTTTTTCTTATCTTCTTTCAGAATGCATCCTGTTAACACCGTTTTTAATTTTTTATTTTTAATTTTTAATTTTGTGAGTCTTTGGCATAAACCAAAAATTCGATCGACTGCAGATTGCCTCACCGAGCACATATTCACCAAAATTAAATCAGCCTCATTTTCTTTTGACGCCGGCTTGTAACCAATTTTTTCCAAAAATGAGGCAATTCTTTCGGAATCACTTTTGTTCATCTGACATCCAAAAGTAATGATGTTGTATTTCATAATTCAAATATTATACCTTAAATTTTTATTTTTTCAACCCAAAAGCCCGCGCTTCGCGCGGGCTTTTGGGTCCTCCTTGAATTATTCCTATTTTTTGCAATCTTTTGGGCAAGTTTCTGGTGTCTCCGGACAGGGACAACCAATGGCCAGGCAAACCACTTCTTGACAAATTCCATCGCCACAGAGATCTTTACATCCAATTCCAGGAAGGGGAGCTGGTCTTTCTGGAGCTGGTCTTTCTGGAGCTGGTCTTTCTGGAACCGGTTTTTCTGGTGGAATTGGTATTTCTGCTGGTACTATTTGGCATTTTCCTTCAATACATTTTGATCTAACTCCTTCACATCTTATTCCTGCCTGACCACATCTAAGCGGCTGACAATCGGCATCAGTTTGGCATTCCTTTTCTTTACATTCTCCCTTATAGGCAATTGCTACTCCAGCTGATAAAGCAAAACAGGCATTTGAATAGGTTTTTCCATCTATTCCACAAACCGGATTCCAGAGAGTGATACAGACTATTTCAGGTTTTTCAACCTTGGGCTTTTCCGGTAAAATTGGGAGAACTGGTTTAGGAATCTCTATTTCCGCGGGAATTATACATCTTGGAGGTAGGGGACAGCCGGTTTCCGCCTCTTTCTCAATAATCACCCTTCCTTCTTTACAAAAACCTGGAGCTGGAGAGACCCAGAGAGGACATTTAAGTTTTTCTAATTTTTTCTCGATTCTTTCTAATATCTTTACTTTTCCTTCCTCCATTTTTTCTTCAAGAATTTTGAGAGACTCAGGAGGCGCAGGTATTGCTCTAATCTCTGATTTCAGATTCTCCAGAATTTCTAAATGTTTTTCCTTTTCTCCAGAAATTCTTTCAACATATTCTTTAAAACTTTCTTGGTCCTCAAGACTCATCTTTTTTAGAGCGCCTTGCAATCTCATTAAGACCTTTTCCTGAGCCTTTTGAATTGCCTCTTTTGCCTCCTCTCCAACTTCTTCCTCTAAATTCTTCAGAATCTCTAAATTTTTAAAGTCCTTAAATTTTGAACCCTTCTGTTCTTCGGTAATTTTCTCCAATTTTTCTTGGAGAACATTCCATCTATCTTCAATTCTTGTCATTACCTCACCAAATCTTTCCAAATGTCTTTCCCGACATTCTTTAATCTTTTCAAAAACTTGGGGTGGAACCTGAGTTTCCAATCTCTGGAGAAGTTTCTGATGAAGAATTTGCTGATGAATAAATTTATCAAGAAAACTTTCCAAGTAAGGATTTTCCCTTGCCCTTTCTTTTATTTTTTCAACCTGATTTTTAATTTTCTCGAGCTCTCCCTGATAATTTTCAATTCCTCTTTTTAACATTTCGGGATCTTCTCTCTTTTCTATCATCTTTTTCATCTCCATCAATTTCTCATTGGTAAATTTCATTCTTAATTCAATTTTTTTTATCGGATGGAGAGTGAAAAAATCTTGAATTTTTCGCACCAAATTCTTCAGAAAATAAAATGGATTATCTGGCAGAAGCCTTGGTTCTGAAATCTCTAAATCTCCTGGCTGGATATTCTCATCAAGATTAACTGCTTCCCTCAGCGCTTCTTCTTGAGATAGAGCTATTCCAAGATTAAAAAGGAGAAAAACACTTAAGAGGAAAAATTTTAAACTTTTCATATTTTAAGAAAAGAACTTAAAAATTTGACCTTTTTTCCACTTCTATTTTCACTTTTTCAATAAATTTTTTCAATTTAATTAATCCTAAATCTTTGTTTCTTGAACGAACCCTCACTGAATTTTCTTTCATCTCTTTGTCGCCAACCACCAATAAATAGGGAATTTTCTGAATCTCTCCCTCCCTGATTTTTTTTGAAACTGTCTCATTTTCATCTCTGAGAAGGTAACGAAATCTTGCTTCCTTACATTTCTTAGCCACTTCTTGGGCATATTTTTTATGGCGAGACCCAACAGGAATTATCCAAATTTGCTCTGGGGCTAACCAGAGAGGCAAGGCCCCACCATAATTTTCAAGTAAGACTCCAATAAATCTTTCAATTGAGCCCAAAAGGGCCCGATGGATCATTATTGGTTGGCGTTTTCTTCCCTTTTGGTCAATATAGCTCATCTTAAATCTTTCGGGCAAATTGAAATCAAGCTGCAAGGTTGTGCATTGCCAAGGTCTTCCCAGGGAATCTTTAATTTTGATATCAATTTTTGGACCATAAAAGACACCGCCACCTATATCTTTTTGATATTTCAATTTTAATTTTTCTAAAGCATATCTCAGAGAATTCTCAGCCTTTTGCCAGATTTTTAAGGTCCCGACATATTTTTCTGGTCGAGTAGAAAGATAAATATCGTAATCTTTAAAGCCAAAAGTTTTTAAGATCTGAAACCCAAATTTTAAGGTTCTGATTAATTCCTCACTTAATTGCTCTGGTCGGCACCAAATATGGGCATCATCTTGGGTAAAACCCCTCACTCTGACTAAGCCATGTAATACTCCTGATCTCTCATAGCGATAAACTGTTCCCAATTCAGCTAATCTCAAAGGTAAATCTCGATAACTTCTAATTTTTGAGTTATAAATTTTGATATGAAAAGGACAATTCATCGGCTTTAAATAATATCTTTCTTTTTCAATTTCAATTGGCGAATACATATTTTCTTTGTAAAAATCCATATGGCCAGAAGTTTGAAATAGACTTTCTTTGCCAATGTGAGGACTCCAGACCAATTGGTAGCCAGCTTTCAATAATTCTCCTTTAATAAAATCTTCAATGATTTCTCGCAAAATTGTTCCCTTGGGATGCCAGAGAGGAAGACCTGAGCCAACCTCCTCATCAAAAGAAAATAATTCCAATTTCTGGCCCAAAATCCGATGGTCCCTTTTTTCTGCCTCAGCCTCTTTTTGGAAAAAATTATCTAACTCTTTTTTTGTTTTGAAAGCTACTCCATAGATTCTGGTCAGCATGGGATTTTTTTCCGAACCCCGCCAATAGGCACCAGCAATTTTTGTTAATTTGAAAGCCTCAATGGGAATTTCCTTTGTTGATTTAACATGAGGTCCCTGGCACAAATCAACAAAACCCCCAGATTGATAAATTTGCAGGGGTCTGACCTCTGTAAGTTTTGCAGAGGTCTGTCCCCCCTTTTCCTCAATCAATTCTAATTTGTAGGGCTGATTTTTAAAAATTTCTTTGGCCTCATTTTTGGAAATAATTTTCTTTTCAAATTTGATATTTTGTTTAATAATCTCTCTCATTTTTTCTTCAATTTTTGGCAAATCCTCAGGAGCTAAACTTTTTGGCAAATCAAGATCATAATAAAAACCATTTTCAATGGCTGGTCCAATACCAAATTTCGTTCCCGGATAGATCTTCTGGACCGCATAAGCCAAAATATGAGCTAGAGAATGGCGAATAGTTTCAATTTTTGCCATAATTATTTTGTCATTCTTGTTCGAGCTACTTCTTGAATTTTTCTAGAGATTTCTTCTTTGTAGATTTTGCCGACCTCATCAAATAATTCCAAAAGATCATCGAAAGTATTTTCCCCTCCTAAGAAATTCCAATATTCGTCTCCTACCAATAATTCTTCCTCGTGTTCTAAAAGTCCTTGTTCAGTAAATCTTCTATATGGTTGTGGATGATATGGATTATAAGGAAAGGCTAAGTAAGTTTTAACAGGTTTCCTTATTCTCGCAATCCATTCTAAAAGTTTTGTTTTAGATGTAGTAAACACATCAATATTAGGTTTTACAGTTTTAATCTCAAAGTAATATTCAATTCCATTTCTTTTCATATAAAAATCAACCCGTTTGCCTTCCTTCTGCGGCCGTCCATTTTTAGGAGACGCTTTCAAAACCTCTTCAGTTTCTCTCTCTTTATTAACTTTCCTTTCCCCATTTCTTAACTGTCTTACAATCTCTCTTATCGTTTTCTTCTGCTCTTCTGAAAGTGTACTATTTAAATCAAGTTTTGTAGCACATTCTTCTGCAGTTTCTGAGACAATAATTTTAGAGACCTCTTCATAAATTGACATTCCTAATGTAGTAGCCACAGACTAGATAAAAGAATAAGCAGCTATCTTTTCACTATCCTGGATTAGTCGAATTAAAAATGGCATTGAGGTTGTTTCTCTTTCGTATCTTCTTAATTTTTTTTCCAGCTTTCTTTTGAGAAAATTTTTAATCTCTTCTTTTTGGTACTTAGATAATGCCATAATTACTCTTTAATTAAATAATAAATACTTTCCGAAAATCGATTATTGTTTCTTTCTGTTCTCATTAAAACTGGCCGATGAAAAATATCTATAATTTTAAAATTACATTCTTTTGCGATTTCTGGATATAAATTATGTTTATCATTTACAACAATGAAAATTTTAGCTTCTGTTTTCATATATTTTTTCATATTATTTAGAACAGCAATTATATCTTTTTTATAGTTGTCTTTCGTGTCGCCTTCATTTTTATTTGGAGAACCAATCTCTGCTTCTGGATATTCTTTAAAATTAAATAAATCGTAAGCATATCTATGTTGGTTGTGATAGTCAATTAAACCTAAATAGGGTGGAGAGGTAAAAACACCATCAATTTCTTTCCCCAAGGGTAATTTTATTGTCCTGGCATCTCCTTGTAAGAGAATCATTTTAGCCGTTGTTCTCAATTTATCAAATTCTTTAATTCTTTTTATAGTGTCCCAACTATAACGATTGATGAATTTTATGGCATTATCTATTGGATAACAGTATTGTCTATGTTTTAGGCACCAATATTTCTCTTTAACTGGTTTTTGGGGTCTGGCTAAATCATAGTGGGGGATTTGCCTTGCCGAACGAGCCGACCTTGAAAGAATTATTTTTAAAATATCTTGATTTTATAATTTGGGATTAAACTTCGGTAAAAATAAATCTCTTTGATTGCTCT
>DAIPKT010000038.1:0-6726 GCA_036769645.1 bacterium
AGGTTTCCAGGTCTTTGGCGGCAGTTGAAGGAGCAGTTTTATTAGTTGATGCCACCAAGGGAATTCAGGCCCAGACCCTGGCCAATTTAGAATTAGCCAAAAGACAAAATTTAGTAATTATTCCAGCGGTAAATAAAATTGACTTGCCTCAGGCTAGGATTGAGGAGACAAAAGAAGAATTGGCTAATTTGTTAAAAGTGACTAAAAAAGAAATTTTTGAAATCTCAGCTAAATCTGGAACAAATGTTGAGCTGCTTTTGGAAGCCATTATTAAAAAAATTCCTTGCCCTAAAAGCAATTTTAAAAAGCCATTAAGAGCCCTGATTTTCGATTCAAAATATGATCCTTTTAAAGGAGTAATTGCCTATGCCAAAATAGTTGATGGTCAAATTAGAACTGGTGATAAAATTTATTTAATTCGAAATAAAACTGAAGGGAAAATAAAAGAAGTCGGTTATTTTAAACCAGAACCCTGGCCAGTTAAAGAACTAAAAGCTGGAGAAATTGGCTATATTGGTACTGGAATAAAAGAACCTGGAAAAGTGCGAGTAGGGGAAACGATAACAAAAATTTCCAATTTCCAATTTCTAATTTCTGATCTTGAGGCTTTACCAGGATATCAGGAACCCAAACCGATGGTTTTTGCCTCAATTTATCCTGAGAACCCTGATCAGTTTGATTTATTAAAAGAATCATTAAACAAATTAAAGTTAAATGATGCTGCTTTAATATTTGAGCCAGAAATGAAGGAAGTTCTTGGTCGGGGTTTTCGTTGTGGATTTTTAGGTTCCCTTCATGCCGAGATTACCTCTGAGAGATTGAGGCGGGAATTTGGTTTAAATTTAATAATCTCTCTTCCCTCAGTGGTTTACAAAATTATCAATAAAAAAGAAGAAGAAATTCTGATTTATTCTCCTTTCGATTGGCCAAATCCAAATGAAATCAAGGAGATAAAAGAGCCCTGGGTAAAATTAGAAGTGATTACTCCCCAAAATTATCTCGGTCGAGTTTTAGAAATATTAAAGAATTTAAAGGGAAGAGCAATTGAAACTAAATATTTTAGTTCAGATAGAGTCCTTCTAATCTCTGAAGTTCCATTACGAGAAATTATTGTCGGCTTTTATGATAATTTAAAAGGAACTAGCCAGGGTTATGCCTCAATGAATTATGAGATTTTAGGATATCGACCAGCTGATTTGGTAAAATTAGAAATTTTAATTGCTGGGAAAAAAGAAGAGGCCTTTTCTAAAATTGTTCTAAGAGAAGAGGCTTTTAAAGAAGGGAAAAAATTAGTTCAAAAATTGAAGGAAATTTTACCTCCCCAGTTATTCTCGGTTCCAATTCAGGCGGCAGTTTCTGGAAAGATTATCGCCAGAGAAACTATCAAAGCCAAAAGAAGGGATGTTTTAGCCCCTCTTTATGGCGGAGATTACACCAGAAAAAGAAAATTATTGGAGAGACAAAAAAGAGGCAAAAAAGAGTTAGCCGAAAAAGGGAAAGTTCGAATTCCTCCCCAAGTCTTTTTAGAGATGTTTAAGAGTTGAAAGAAATCAAAAATTTTACTATTATCTAATGAGAGGAGTTAATAAAAAGCCAATCATACTTAAAATTACCAGAGAAATTAAAATAATCCAGACTATTTTAAAGATTGCTTTTGGTTTAAATTTCATTATCTAATGATAGCAAAATCAAAGAGATCTAAAAAGGATTCTTACCAGGCAGTATTTTTCTCAATTTTTCTTGCCTTTTTAGCACTCGGAGTAATTGGGTTTTTGGTTTTTTCCAATTGGAAAATAAGTCAGAAAAGAGCAGAACTCCAACAGAAAATTGAGACCTTAAAAAGAGAAATTCAGATTTTGGAAGAAAAAAATCAGCAATTGCGAGCTGAAATTGCCCAGACCAAAAAAGAAAGTTTTTGGGAAGGAAAAATTAGAGAACAAGGTTTTATCAGAAAAGGAGAAGAAGCAGTGGTGGTTAAACCTTTATTAGAAGAAACTCGGGAAGAGACGAGAGTAGAAACCAGGAGTTTTGAGGAAAAGTTAGTAGATAAAATTAAAAATTTATTGGCGAGAGTAATTCAGCGGTAAGCCCTTTACCTTTTCTTTAGCCATTAAATCTTTGCGGGTATGGTTCAATGGCAGAACGTGTCCTTCCCAAGGACAGGATATGGGTTCGATTCCCATTACCCGCTTAAAAAGAAAAAATCGGGAAAACAGGCTCTCGCTACCAGGCCGGGGTAGCTCAGTGGTAGAGCAACGGTTTCGTAAACCGTGGGTCGAGAGTTCGAACCTCTCTCCCGGCTCTTTTATTTTAGTGAAGAGGTGGTATAATTAATTTATGAAAACTATTTCTGAAAAAATCGAAGAATTAACTAAAAGGCTCCTCAAATTAGAGGACTGTCTTTGAGATTGAGCAAAAAAGAGAAAAAGTTAAGGAGTTAGAAAAAGAAGCTCAAAAGCCTGATTTTTGGCAAGAAAAAGAAAGGGCAATAAAAATTAGTCAGGAACTGGCTGTTTTAAAAGAGGAGATAGATGAATTTGGTTTATTTAAGCTTGAGCTAGAAGAATTAAAAGAAAAATTTGACCAGAAAGGTCTTGAGGAGCTTGAAAAGAGATTAAGAGATAAGGAATTGAAAATTTTCCTTTCTGGAAAATATGATCGCCGGAATGCCATTTTATCAATTTTTGCCGGAGCCGGTGGTCAAGATGCCCAGGACTGGGCAACGATATTATTAAGAATGTATGAAAGATACTCTGCTTTTAAAAGATTTAAGACAAAAATTTTAGATCAGTCTTTTGGCGAAGGTGGAGGGCCAGAAGGCAGAATTGGGACAAAACAAGTAACTTTAGAAATTAGGGGAAAATACGCCTACGGGCTTTTAAAAAGAGAGTCGGGCGTCCATCGATTGGTCAGAATTTCTCCCTTTTCTCCCAAGGCCCTCAGGCACACCTCCTTTGCTTTGGTTGAAGTTCTACCCGAAATTAAGGTCGAGGAGGAGTCGGAGATAAAAATTAGACCAGAAGACTTAAAAATTGAATTCTATCGAGCTTCTGGTCCCGGTGGTCAGTATGTCAATAAAAGAGAAACCTCAGTCAGAATTACCCATTTGCCAACTGGAATTGTTGTTGCCTGTCAATCCGAAAGATTACAAGGGGAAAATCGAAAAAGGGCAATGGAACTTCTTTTATCAAAACTTCACCAATTGAGGGATGAGGAAAAAAAGAAAGAGATTTCTGAAATAAAAGGTGAAAAAATTTCAATTGAATGGGGAAACCAGATTCGAAATTATGTTTTACATCCTTATAAATTAGTTAAAGATTTGAGAACCGGAATTGAGACCTCTGAGATCGAAGAAGTCTTAGATGGAAATTTAGATCAATTTATTGAAGCTGAAATAAAACTGCCGAATATTCACTAATCTGGCCACAAACATCATTAATCTTATTCGTGAAATTAGTGCCTATATTGGTGTAAATTAGCGAATGATAAGGTTTGAGAATGTCACTAAAATTTATCCCAGCCATTCTCCCGATGGCTCCCTAACAGTAGCTTTGGAAGATGTTTCTTTTGAAATTAAAAAAAAGGAGTTTGTTTCCATTGCTGGAAAATCAGGGGCAGGAAAGACAACCTTGCTTAGACTTTTATTAGCTGAGGAAAAGCCAACCAAGGGTAAAATTTTTTTTGAGGGAAAAGATATCGCTAATATAAAACCAGGAAAATTATCCGAATTTAGGCGAAAAATTGGGGCGGTTTTCCAGGATTATAAATTACTTCCCCAAAAAACAACTTATGAAAATATTGCCTATGCCTTAGAAGTAATTGGAGCAACTGAGGACCAAATTGCGAGAGATGTGCCCAAGGTCCTGGAGATTGTCGGATTAATTGGGAAAGCCAATAATTTTCCCCAAGAACTCTCCGGAGGTGAGCGTCAAAGAGCAGCCATTGCCCGGGCCTTAATTCATCGACCGGAAATAATTTTGGCTGATGAGCCAACTGGCAACCTCGATCCCTATCACACTTTAGAGATCATTCGTCTTTTATTAAAAATTCATGAGATGGGAACCACTGTTATTTTAGCCACCCATAATAAAGAGATAATTAATAGTCTAAGAAAGAGAGTTATTACTTTAGAGAAAGGAAGAGTAATCAGGGACGAAGAAAAAGGCAGATTCATATTGTAAAACTATGTTTACTACTTTCAAAAGAATATTTAAATCAGGCTGGAATAGTTTTTCTCGGGATGGGGAATTGGCGGCAGCTACTGTTTTCATTTTGGTCCTTAGTATTTTTTTAATAACCTCCCTTTTTCTTTTTAGGGGAATCAGCCAATTTCTAATTTCTTTACTCGAAGAAAAAGCCGACATTTCAGTTTATTTTAAAGAAGAGGTAACTGAAGAAGATATTTTAAATCTAAAGGAAGAGCTGGCAAAAATTCCAGAAGTAAAAGAGATAAAATATGTTTCAAGAGAAAAAGCCCTGGCTGAATTTATTCAAAGACACAAAGATAATCCGGTTTTAATGACATCTCTGGAAGAAATTGGCCGAAATCCTTTTTTAGCCTCTTTGAATGTCAGGGCTTTTGAGACAATTCAATACCAGGCAATTTCTAATTTTTTCGAAAACCCTCCTTTTAAAAATTTGGTTGAAAAAGTTGATTATTATCAAAGAAAACCAGTCATTGAGAGAATTTTTTTCCTAACTTCGACTATCAACCGGACTGGTATTTTCCTCTCAATAGTTCTGGCAGTAGTAGTAATTTTAGTCACTTTTAATACCATTAGATTAGCAATTTATAATTCGGGAGAGGAAATTAAAATCCAGAGACTAGTTGGTGCTCCAAACTGGTTTATTCAGGGTCCATTTTTGGTCCAGGGAGCAATCTCCGGAATTTTCGCCACCTTAATTTGTCTAGCAATTTTTAGTCTAATTTGCTGGATTTTAAGTCCTAAAATTGAAATTTTCTTTCCCGGTCTAAATATTTTCCAATTTTTTGTCAGCAATTTCTGGACAATTCTCTTAATTCAATTAGCCACTGGAGTTGGATTAGGCGTAATCTCCAGCGCCATCGCCATTAGAAAATATTTAAAAGTTTAGATATTACGATTTTGAAAACGAATTTAGGCCAATATTGCGGGGTAGTTGAATTTGGTAAAACGCCAGGCTCTGGACCTGGAAGTTGTAGGTTCGATTCCTACCCCCGCAGCTCTATTGTCGGGATTAAACCTACTCAAACTTTCACTATCATTTTGAGAGCGTTGAATAATTCGTGATTTTGGCCAGGGCCTTTCTCTCGGAGAGAGAATTCAAGGTTAATTTTCCTTGAAACCTATCTTTGAAAGACAAGTTTTAGTTATTTTTATGATTTTTAAGGTTACTTTAAGAGGGTTTTATTAGGGTTTTACTCTTTTGAAGAGAAAAAGAGGGAATTTGTTCAGTTGGAGCTAACAACTAAGAAATCAATCTTTTTTAGACTTTTTTTTGAAAAAGAGCATTTTTTACCAAACTCTTCGCCTAACTATTGACAAGATTTATAGAATATCTATAATACAAATTAGGACCTAAGATAAAAAATATGGAAGGTGATGAGAGTGAGGAAAAGAGATTTTGTTTGGATAGGGTTGATAGTCTTACTGGAAATTTTCGGAGCTTATATCGGTCTAAAAGTGGTTCAGGACGAGATAAGAGTGGTTTTGAGTGAAAGCATGAGACCAACTCTTCAAATGGGAGATCTCATAATATATGAAAGAGTTTCTCCTGAGGAGGTGGAAATCGGAGATATTCTGGTTTTTAAGGACCCGGCCAAAAGAAAGAATGTCTTAATCACTCATAGAGTGGTTAATCAAACCAAAGAGGGATTTCAAACCAAAGGAGATGCTTGCGAGGAACCAGACCAGTTTATAGTCAAGCCAGAAGATGTGGTTGGAAAAATGGTCTTCCGAATACCTTATCTAGGATATTTATTTGGCTTCAGATATCTCAAGGAGCCAGAAAGAACATTGGTATTTCTCTCTTTAGTAATAGTGCCAGCTATTCTATTAATTTCCAGTGAAATCAGAAATCTCTTGACCGACCTTTTAAGCTCAAGAAAGAAAAGAGAGAGAAAGAATTGACAAGAGAGTAATCTATGATCCGGAGAGGCAAGTCTACTTTGTCCTTGACAATAACACCTTGTATCTTTACCAGTTTCCCAGGCAACAAGAATAAAAGGAGGGAAATATAAATCCTTAGTTTTCTACTAAGGATTTTTTTATTCTAATTCTAAGCCCAGTAAACGCCCTTCCCTTATTCAAATCTCAATTTCTATTCATTGTTCAACCCAAAGAAGGTGTAAAAGCCGACCTTAAACCATAAAAATTATTAGAGATCTTTTAATTGTCACCAAAAACTCAATAAGAACCTTGACAATTTTGAAAAATAGAATAAAATGGCAAATAGCTCGTGGAGGGAGAGAAATTAAATAGGTGAAATGAGAAAAAGAAGGAAAGTTTTGATAGGAATGATTGCAGTCTGTCTGATTTGCCTGGGGATAGTTTGGTTATTTTTAATTCAACCTGAGGAGGAGATGGTTGAAATTCCAAGACCAACTCCTATCCCAACTCCAGAACTCAGTCCAACCCCAGAACTCAGTCCAACCCCAACCCCAATCCTGAGACCAACACCCACGCCAACGCCTAAAAGATATGGAGGATACCCAGGTCCGGCATTAAGAGTGAAAATAAAAGGACC
>DAIPKT010000039.1:0-6370 GCA_036769645.1 bacterium
TGGTTTACCAAGGAAGAACTCCACTCTCTTCAAAATATTAGCGAAGAAACGCGGAAATGCGCTCTAATGGCGCTATTAAATCAGTCTTAGTCCTCACTTTTTTACTCTAATGAGGGCTTTTATTTTTTCGAGAGCTTCTTCTCCGACTTTCTTAAAATTTCCATTTCGATTTTCTAAAACTAAAAGCGGGAGGTTAAGATTTTCTTTAAAAATTCAGGTATTCATTTTCTACCTCCCGAATAATTCTCATAGCCTTCATCTTCCCTTCCTTGTTGAGAATTTTTTAGGCAGGGGGAGGTTAGGAGGCCGATAAAGAAAATTCAGTTTTTTCTAAAAATCCTCAGTTTGGAGCGAACAATTCAGCTGCGGGGGTAGGAATCGAACCTACATTTAAGGCTCCAAAGGCCTCTGTCCTACCATTAGACGACCCCGCAGTAATCACTTCGCTCCCTCCTATTTTTTCATTAAGTTAGGGATTAAAACCCGAAGTTAAACCATAAAAAATTATTCCGCACCAACTTTTATATTTTAATCTATTCTTCACCATTTTTCAAGGCTTCAATGATGGCTAATTCTAAAGGTAACTGGGGAATTGGGCGATAATCAACGTGGGGTTTTGATTAATTTAAATATTCTTTAAGGTATTAAAAGGCCTTTGTTCTGCCGTCAGACGAACTCGTACTAGCAATTAGAATTGGAAATGGACTGGAGTGTTTTTAAGACCGGTAATATCTTTTGGCTTGAGAGCTTTCGCTAGATAAATTAGTTCTACTCTAAAAATGTTTTCTTTATATTTTTCTTTTAAAAATTTAAAATATGGCTCAGCTGAATAGGCATAACGAAAATCTTTTGCTTTTTTGTATCCACTTTTCCCGCTTTTAAAAATACTTTTACCATAAGATTGAGAAAGTTGGCCGTTGGGAATAGAAACCAATTTTAAAGCCTTTATATTGGACTTGGCATGTTCATGAATTATTTGAATGATATAGGTCAAGCAAGGCTTTTGGATTTTAGATGATGGCCGATAATATTGAGGTAAATTTGGAACAAATAATTTGTTTAGATTGTAGGAAGTTTGATTGATTCCAACATTGATTTTTCCTTTATAATCGGATGGATTATTAATGAGAGCTGTTTTTACTTCAATATGAATGAAAGCGTCGGGAGTTTCGAACATTAAATCTGAGCCTATAATTCATATAATCAGAAATCGATATCTGATTCAACCACTTCTTTTTTTTCAATCCAAATTTCATCAGATCTTAAATCTCTTCTAATTTTTTCTATTTTAAGATACTTTCTTGCTAATTCTTTTGTAGCAAAAACTCTCTCCAATACTGGTTCTGGATAATCTTCGCTTTGAAAAAAAACAATGTAAACTTTCATAATTGAATTCTATTTTTACGGGTAATATCTCTCTACTAAATTTCTAAGCATCTTTGCCAATTCCTGATATGGCTTATTTTCTTGTTTTTTAAAATAACTTAAAAGTAATTTCAAAGTTTCTCCTTTTCTAAACATTGCTTTAATAATCCCTTCGCTCCACAAATTTTCATTTTCTAAAATTTTTATCCAAAATCTTATTGGTAAATTTTTAATTTTTTCAAAAGTCTGATTTGGATTTTTATCAAAATCAATTTCTGGTAATTCTGGTAAATTATCTTTCCATTGTCTCAACCAGTCCATAATTTCATCCCGGTATTCGGAACGATTAAAATACTGGAATAATTCTTTTCCATAAATTAGATAAAAAATTCGCTTTTCACTTTGTTCAATTCTATTGATTGTTCGTAAAATTTAATCATCATATCATAATTTCTAAATTTATATCTTTCTTTAAACCTGACATAAGGCTCCAAATTAATTTTTTGATTAAATCTTTTTTGATGTTCTATTGGTCCAATAATAAAAAAATCCGTTCTAAAACTTAACAATTGCAAGGTCCTATTAAAAGCTTCACTTAATGTTCCAATACTATCAACTACCTCAAAAACTTTTTGAGGAAACATCGGCCCTTGATTATTAAGCCAAATTACATCAATTCTTCTAGCCTCTTCTATTATTTCTGGGTATGTAAATGGCGGTAAATCATTTAAAGTAGCGAGGTTGGCAAGGATAATATTGTTTTTGAATTCAGCAGAAGGATTGGCTGTATAGGTGGCGTAACCTTCGAAATTTCCTAACTCCAGACAAATTCCTTCAATAAACGGGTGCATTCTTTGTTTTTCTTCTGCTGTAGGTTTCGGTTTCTCTTCATAATCTTTCAACGCAAAAATACCAAGCCCTACTTTTTTAAAGTATCGCCCCTTTTTAATTTCTCTATATAAGACACCTCTTATTCCTTCTTGCCATGCACGACTGACCTTAACAGCGGGATAATATCTTTCAATATTGCCATAAATCTGTTCCCAAGTAGCCACCCCATTGAAATCTTCTAAAACCCTTTTGATTGCTTCAACTTTGGTCATAATTTTTAATTACTGTTCTTTATTTTCTATTTCTTCAACATCTTCTCTGTCAATATTAAGAGCCTCAGCAATAGTTTGAAAAAATAAACCTTCTTCTCTAAGTTTCTCGCATTCTTCGGAAGAGCATTTAATTTTAAGAAAAATTATATCCTTGGTTTTATTATTTTTTGCATTTTTCATATTTGTAAAATTTCGGTTGCGTTTGTAAACCTCACACCTAACCAATTAGGCATTGGGTTTGTTTTAAACCAGATTACATCATTTAAAATCCAAAAACCTAAATCCTGCATTATTTTTCCTACCCGGTGAATATTGTGGTACATTCCTATTACCCAAATAGTAGCATTTGGTTTCATTAATCTTTTAATTATAGTGAGATAATTCTTGGTGAAATTATCATAATCTTCAAAATCTTTAAATACATCCCATTGTTCATTTACGCCATTTACTTCGGTCCCACTCCATCTTAATAATTTTCTTCCAGCAGGTAATTGCAAAAAATAAGGTGGATCTACAAAGACCATATCAACACATTCAGCAGGCATTTTTTCCATTATTTTCAGGCAATCACCCAAAATTATTTTATTCAAAATTTCTACTAACTCATATTTTTCTTTTGCAGGTTTATCTTCAATTACTAAATCAATCGGTTTTTGTGTAACTGTTTTTATTGGTTGAATTGTGGTTAATTTAGATGGTAATTTGGTACTCTTTACAACAAGAGATTTAAATGCCAATTGCTCATCTTTAATAATATTTAATTTTATTCTTTTATTATTTGTAATTGCTTTTTTAATTTTTTTATATTTTGTTTTCATTTTGATTATTTAATTTTAATATTCTCGTTAAAATGACCCACAGGCTTCAATGATGCCTAATTCTAAGGGTAATTGGGGAATTGGGGAATATTTCATTTTGTTTTGGGCTTCCAGGAAAAGGTTTAAAATATTTTGGAGTTCATTTTCTTTAAAAGCCAAGGCTTGATTTTCCAGTCTTGCTAGCTCTTCTTTTGTTAGACCAGTGATTAAGGGATTCTCGCCTTGGTTAGCTCCAGTTATCTTTAAAATTAAGGCCTGTCTTAAATAATTAATCAAGGATTTGCTGAATTCCTGAAGGTCCAAACCTTTTTCAATAATCTCGTTTAAGAAATTGATAGCTTCCATTGCTTTTTTTTGACAGAGAAAATCAGTAAATTTGCTAACCAATTCAATTTCAACTAATCCCAATAAATTTTTGATATCTTCTGCCCTTAATTCTCGATTAAAAGCACTGGCAAAAGTTAGAGCTTGGTCCAATAAACTTTCGGCATCCCGAATAGAACCTCCAGCATTTAAGGCAATCAGTTCCAAAGCCGGCCTTTCGATTTTAACTTTTTCTTTTTCAGAAATTAATTCCAATCTTTTAATAATTTCTGGCAAGGTTAATTTTCTGAAATCAAATCTTTGACATCTAGAAACAATAGTTGGAATCATTTTGTGAATTTCGGTAGTGGCTAAGACAAAAATAGCATGGCTGGGTGGTTCTTCTAAAGTTTTCAAAAGAGCATTAAAAGCTTCTCGGGTTAACATATGGCTCTCATCAATTATAAAAACTTTATATTTTGATTTTGTTGGAACAAATCTTATTCCATCTTTTAATTCCCTAACCTCATCAATCCCCCGATGGGAGGCGGCATCAATTTCTATTAAATCCATTGACCTTCCCTCTCTAATCTCAGTACAGGAAGAACAATTATTACAGGGTTCAAATTCTCCCTCTTTTCGATTTTGGCAATTGAGAGCTTTGGCTAAAAGCCTGGCAACAGTGGTCTTTCCGGTTCCCCGAGCACCAGAAAACAAATAGGCATGGGAAATCATTCCACTGGCAATGGCATTGGTCAGGGTTTGAACAATATGTTCCTGGCCAATAATTTCAGCAAAAGTCTGAGGTCGATATTTTCTATATAAAACTAATGACATAATTTCTCTACGAAATACGAATTTTTTACGAATATACAAATTCGTACTTTTTTCGTATTTCGTAGATTACTTCTTGAATACTATAAATTTATATCCGAGGAAATTCCAAATAGCGACTACTAAAGCAGCAATGATTACTCCAAAGGTTCTCCAGATTTCCAGAGGAGTGCCAAATTGAGGACCAATGGTATTAACAATCAAAGAGAATACTCCCACATTTATCCCCAAGCCCAAGATGGTAACAAGATAAAATTGGCTAATTTCTTTTCCCATTCTCCTTCTTTCCATTTTCTCAAAAGCCCAAAATTTGTTTCCCCAATATTTGGCAAAAGTTGCCACCAAAAAAGAAATTCCCTTGAAGGTGTTAAGAGCCCAGGCGACAGTCAAGCCAGAAATAAAACCCAAAAACTTAAAAACCCCTAAATCAACCAAAGTAGCCAAAACTCCAATCAAAAGAAATTTTCCGGCCTGAAAGACAAAGAGAAATTTCCTTCCAACTAGATAACAAACCCATAACCCAAAGAGAGCTAAAATTGGTAAAAAAATTGCTAAAGCTAAAGTTAAAAATCTTATTTCTATCCCATAATCTTTTAAAAGTCCCCAAATCAACCAGGCCACTCCTCCCCCACTCAAAAGAGCAATAATAATATCGATTTTCCTCATTTTTTCAATTTTATCATAAAATTGCCAGAAAGAAAAGGACGTGTAATTGGAAAATCCAAGGTTCTGAATTAACTATCTTAAGGGTAAATTCCAGTTCCAATCAAGGAATTCTTCTTTTAAGGTTCGATTAAATCTTTCTATCTTTAACTGAGGGTGTTTGGGATAGTTCCAGAAGATAAATTAGAATATTAATAGCCAAAGGAGAAATCTGATCTGACAACCAAAATTGGAACTTTTAATTTTAGCTGAAGAAGAACTAAAATCACTCAAAGAAAGAGAAAAATATTTAGAAGAAGAATTAGAAAATCTCTTAAATAAAATCAACAAATCAAATGATTACAAATTTCACCATGGTGAAATTTGTAATCAATGAGCAACCAAAATTGGACATGCGATGTCCAACTATTTGTGACATAAAAAATCATCGAAAAGTCAAGAAATTATCGTAAAATAATTTAATATCCTCAAATTTTTATCTTTTTCTTAGTTTAGATTACAAAATAATAAAGAGAAGTTAACAGATTTTCTAAAAATGATAAATAATGATAAAATGATTTAATATGGCTCTAAAACTTTACAATACCCTATCGGGGAAAAAGGGAGTTTTTAGGCCGAGGAAGGGTAAGAAAATTAATCTCTTTGTCTGTGGCCCGACAACTTATGATTTCTCCCATATTGGTCATGCCAGAACTTATATTGTCTTTGATATGATTGCCAAATATCTGAGGCAAAAAGGATACGATGTTTTTTATTTGCAAAATATTACTGATGTTGATGATAAAATTATTAAGAGGGCAATTGAAGAAAAAATTTTTTGGAAAGATTTGAGTAGGAAATTTGAAAGGGAGTATTTAAAAGATATGAAAAGTTTAAATATAAATAGTGTTGATAAATATGCCCGGGCTACCAGCCATATTAAAGAAATTATTAGTCAAGTAGAAAGACTTTTAAAAAAAGGCTATGCTTATCAAATCAAAGAAGGAATTTATTATGATATTAAAAAATTTAAAGAGTATGGGAAGTTGTCGAGAAGGACGGTGATAATGGCAGAAGACGCTGTTTCCAGAATTGATGAGGCAATAGAAAAAAGAAATAAGGGAGATTTTTGTTTGTGGAAATTTGTTGTTCCCCAATGGTTTCCGACTGGGAAAAAATTTTTGAGAATCCCTTCTTGGCCGAGTCCCTTTGGTAAGGGCAGGCCGGGTTGGCACATTGAGGATACTGCCATTACTGAAAAATATTTTGGGCCCCAATATGATATTCATGGTGGAGCCAAGGATT
>DAIPKT010000040.1:0-6194 GCA_036769645.1 bacterium
TATGTCCTTTTTTCTGGCATAAATTAATTTATTTTATCATTATCTGCCAGAATTTGAAGGTACTACAGGCCGCCGTTCTACCATTGAACTACACCGGAATATTATTTTATTTTAAAACAAATTCTCAAAAATTTCAATAAGAATTAATATCCTTTAAGTTTTTTTAGGGCCCTGTGTTCTCTTATTTTCTCTAGGGCTTTAGCTTCAATTTGTCTAATTCTTTCTCTGGTCACCCCAAATTCTTGGCCAACTTCTTCTAAAGTATAGGTGATTCCATCTTCCAAGCCAAATCTCATTGCCAAAATTTTTTGCTCCCTGGGAGTTAAATCAACCAAAATTTCTTTCAATCTTCCTCTAAGTAAAGTCCTCGCTGCCTCCAGAGATGGTGGAGTAACTTTTTCATCTTCAATGAATTCAGCCAAAACTGAATCTTCTTCATCTTCGCCAACCGGAGTCTCCAAAGAAACTGTTTCCTGAGAGATTTTTTGAATATGATGGACTTTTTCAACCTCAATTCCCATTTCAGCCGCAATTTCTTCTGGCAGGGGTTCCCGACCCAAATCCTGCAAAAGCCTTCTTTTTACCTGGCTATATTTTGAAAGGGTTTCGACCATGTGAACGGGAATTCTGATAGTTCTGGCCTGATCAGCCAAGGCCCTAGTGATTGCCTGTCTGATCCACCAGGTGGCATAGGTTGAGAATTTATATCCCCTTCGCCAATCGAATTTTTCCACCGCCCGAAATAATCCCAGATTTCCTTCCTGAATCAAATCCAAAAGAGTTAGATTTGGCGAACGACCAACATATTTTTTGGCAATTGAGACTACCAGTCTTAAATTGGCTCTGGCTAATTTTCTCCTTGCTTCTTCATCTCCCTTCTCAATCCTTTTTGCTAATTCCTTTTCTTCTTCGGGAGTGACAAAAGGAATCTGGCCAATCTCCCTTAAATACATCTGGAGAGGATCAATCTTCACTTCTGGAAATTCCACTTTTTCTTTTTCGATCTCTGGCAAAAATTCTTTGGCTTCCTTGACCTCAATTCCCTCTTTTTCCAAATGGTCATAAAGTTTTTCTAAATCCTTAATATTCTTTTCTACTTCCGGGAAGAAAAATAAAATTTCTGAGGAAGTAACAAAGCCCCTTTCCCTGCCTTTTTCGAGCAATTTCTGAAATTTTTCCGGTAAGAAGATTTTTTTCGGCCTACCCCGAGGAAGTTTAAATTTTTTAGATTTTTTTCTCATTTAATCATTTCTTTAGTTAGCTGATTGAATTCTTGGATTAATCTTTTGATTTTTTCCAAATCTTTTTCACCTTCGGCTTTTTTGAGCTCTTGAGAAATTTGCTCTAACCTATTTTTAATTTCCAGGGATTGAATCTCTTTTAAACAAAATTGAATCTCGGGCAAAATCTCCTTTTGGTCAATTTCTTCAACCTCAGCTTTTAGAGAAAGGTAATTGAAATATTCCTCAGCCTCAGGCGAAAACTTTTTTAAATTTTTTCTTAGATTGGTTAAAATTTCTTGACCCCTTAAAGAGAAAAAGGGGATTTTATCTTCCTTAATTAAATTTAAATTTTCTGATTTTAAAATCATTGTGAGTAATCTTTCTTCCAGAAGTTCTTTTCGCGATTTTGGCGACCGATTTATTTGTTCTTCTGGCTCCAAACCGTAAGTTTCCTCAATCAATTTCACTTTTTTTAATTCTTCCTCAATATTCTCTTCCCTCACTTCTAATTCCCTGGCCAGTCTCTGAATCCAGTGAGATTTTTCAATTTGGTTAGGAATTCTCTTTAGGACGGGTAACAAGATTTTAGAGATTTCTTTTTTCCCTTCCGGAGTTTTTGGATTGCGGCCAGAAAAAGCCGATTCAAAATAAAATTCAAGGATTGATTTTGGATTAGCCAGGACTTCATGCCACTCTTTTTGATTTTTCAAAATAATATCGGCGGCATCCTTACCTTCTGGAAGTCGAATCACTTTTAGATTAAATCCTAAGCTTTGAGCCAAATCAATTCCCTTCTTGGTTGCCGAGTCTCCGGCCAAATCCATATCAAAACCCAAAATCAAATTCTCTGAATAGCGCTTGATGATTTTTAATTGATAAGGAGTCAAAGCTGTTCCAGAAGTAGCAACAACATTTTCAATTCCTGACTGGTGGGAGAGGATGGTATCGGTATAACCCTCAACTAAAATACAGCTATCTTTTTTTCTAATCTCAACTTTGGCTTTATCTAAGCCATATAAAACTTGGCTTTTATCATATAAAAGAGTATTGGGAGTATTGATATATTTGGCGATTTCTTTTTCCTCTCCTTGACCGAATATCCTTCCGCCAAATCCAATCACCCGTGAATTCAAATCAAAAATTGGAAAAATAATTCTTCTCCGAAAACGGTCATAAAAAGAACCTTGTTCATTTTTAATCGCTAGGCCAGTTTTTTCTATTTCTTCCCTTTGGTAACCTCTTGAAACCAGAAAATCAGATAAACCCTGCCAACTATCGGGCGAATAACCTATTCGCCATTTTTTAATTGAATCTTCAGAAATTCCCCGAGCCAAAAGATATTCTTTAGCCTCTTTGCCGACCGAACTTGCCTTTAATTGTTTTTCAAAAAATCGAGTCGCCAATTCACAAATTTCATATAACCTTTGCCGCTCAGTTCTTAATTCTGGCCTGATTGATCTCAATTCCACGCCCGCCTTCTGGGCTAAAATTCTTAAGGCATCGCCAAATTCTATGCCTTCAATTTTCATTACAAAATCAAAAATTCCTCCCCCACAATTACAGCCAAAACAATGCCAGATTTGCCGGGCTGGAGAAACAAAAAAAGAAGGCTTTTTCTCAGAATGAAAAGGGCAGAGAGCTCGAAAATTCGCTCCAGTTTTTTGAAGTTTAATATAACTACCAATCACTTCAACAATATCCAGCCGATTTTTAATTTCATCAATAGGAGAACCGATCATTTTTCCTTAGGTTTTGCGAAATAAAAAATATAGATAATTTCCAGAATGGCCAAGGTATTTAAAAGAAATAAAGCAATAAACCATTTCTTGTGAGAATTTCTGGCTGCCTTCCACAAAGCTATTCCCTTCCAGGGCAGGACCCAAATGGTAATTAAAAATAATACCCAGAGATTTTGAAAGGAAGCTTCTAAATTAGCACTTAAATTTAAAAAAGAATCAAACATATTCAGCCAACCGACCAGTTTTTCTCTACCCTGACAGCTGGTAGAATTTTTTCCTGGGGTAAAATTACGGAAGGGGTGGGATTCGAACCCACGATACCTTTCGGTATACGGCTTCTCCAGAGCCGCCAGATAAACCTCTCCTGCACCCTTCCCCTGAAAGCTTTCTATGATTATATCCCAATTTTAAATTTTTAACAACCAAAAAATAGCCCGCAACTAAGGGGGCATTAATGTTTAACTTCCGATCTCAAACATTAATATTCTTCAGGAATTTCGGGAGTCTTTTTCTTTTCCTCTTCAACCTCACCAACTACTGCCTCGGTGGTTAAAAGCATGCTGGCAGCCGAAGAGGCATTTTCCAAAGTGGTTCTGACAACCTTGGTTGGATCAATGACTCCGGCTTTTATTAAATCTAGATATTCCATTTTTTGGGCATCGAAACCAAAATCACCGCCCATTTCTTTTACCTTCTCCAAAACTACCGAGCCATCAAAACCAGCATTTTCAGCAATTTGCCTAATTGGTTTTTCTAAGGCTTTCTTCAAAATATTCAGTCCGGTTTTTTCATCTCCTTCTAATTCAATTTTTTCCAAAACTGGAATGGCTCTTAAAAGGGCTACCCCACCACCTGGCAAAATTCCTTCTTCTATGGCTGCCCTGGTGGCATTTAAGGCATTTTCGGTTTTCTTCTGCCTGGCCTTTTGCTCAACTTCAGTGGCTGCGCCAACCTTAATCACTGCCACTCCTCCAGCTAATTTTGCCAATCTCTCTTCCAATTTTTCCTTATCAAACTCTGACTCAGTAGTTTTTAACTCATTCTTGATTTGTTTAATTCTGGCCTCAATATCTTCTTTTTTTCCTTTTCCTTCAATGATTGTTGTTTTCTCTTTTTCTGAAACAACCTTTCTGGCACTACCCAAATTTTTTAATTCAATGTTTTCCAATTTTAAGCCTAATTCTTCAGAAATTACCTGACTCCCAGTAACGATAGCAATATCCTGAAGCATCTCTTTTTTTCTATCTCCAAAGCCAGGCGCCTTTACGGCCAGAGTATTGAATATTCCTCTTAATTTATTTACCACCAAGGTGGCTAAGGCATCTCCTTCAACTTCGTCAGCAATGATGACTAAATCCTTCTTTCCAGTCTTGGCCACTGCTTCCATCACTGGCAAAATTTCAGTTAGGGCAGAAATTTTTTTATCAGTGACTAAAATATAGGGCTCTTCTAAAACTGCTTCCATTCTTTCCGGGTCAGTAATCATATAAGGAGAAATATAACCCCGATCAAATTGAAGCCCTTTAACAATTTCTCTTTCTAAGCCAAATTTCTTTGATTCCTCAACCGTGATGACGCCGTCTTTTCCGACCTCAGAAAAGACATCTGAAATTAAGTTGCCAATTTCTGGGTCTAAGGCGGCAATGGTTGCTACCTGAGCAATTTCTTCCTTTTTTGAAATTGGCTTTGAATTGGCTTTTAAATATTCAACAACCTCTTTTACTCCCTTTTGAATTCCTCTTTTTAAAGATAAGGGATCGGCCCCAGCAGCCACATTTTTCAGACCTTCAGAAACTATGGCCTGAGTTAACAAAACAGCGGTGGTTGTTCCATCTCCAGCTGTATCGCTTGTTTTCTCGGCCACCTCTTTTATAATCTCTACTCCCAAATTTTCAATTTTATCTTTTAACTCAATTTCTTTAGCAATACTCACTCCATCATCAGAGATTTCGGGAGCTCCAAAACCTTTATCTAAGACAACCAGTCTGGCTCTCGGACCAAGGGTAACTTTAATTGTATTGGTTATTTTATCAATCCCAGCCTTTAATTTTTTTCTGGCCGCTTCATTAAAAAGAATTTGCTTTGGCATAAATTTATTCAATTATTGCTAAAATATCTTCCTCCTTAGCAATTAAATATTCTTTATCATTGACCTTGATTTCATTAGGACCGTATTTAGTAAACAAAACTTTTTGGCCAGGTTTAATATCCAAAGGCAGATATTTTCCATCTTTGGTTTTTTTTCCCGGACCAACCGCAATAACCCGACCTTGTTCAGGCCTTTCCTTTTCAACTGTTTCCGGAAGCAAAATTCCGGTTTTTGTTTTCTCTTCCTCTTTGATTGGCTCAATTAAAATATGATCTGATAAAGGTTTAATTTTCATAATATCCACTAAATGATGTTTAGCAATTGTGATCTTTGAGTGCTACTTTTTTATTTTAAGAATTCAAAAAAACTTGTCAAGGGGTTGCACTTGATGGGTACATTGGTAACACTTTATGGTATTTTTGGTGAAATTCAAAAGGGGTTAGATAGCTTAGGGCCTGATTTGGTCTTTCAAAATCGAAATGGATTAGCCATTGAGTTTTATCTTGGAAGAGATAATTTAATCTTAACAAGAAATCAGCCGCATTTAAAGAGGAGTGAGAGCGATAAAAGCTGGCAAAGGCTCTCTTAGAGAAGAGATCATTGGTTTTAGTTTTTTGAGACCTTTTCTACCCCTAATTTTACCAATTCCTGGCATTTTAGGGGTGTTACCAATGTATCTCATCATCTTTAGCTTCTTTGTCACCTCTGGATGAACCTTAGCTTTTGTGTGATTCATTATCTGAGCAAATTAAATATTTAAAGATTTGGATTGAAAATTATTAAGAAGTAGAAAGATTGATTAAGAATTTCCTAAAAAATGAAATAAGCTCCCAAACAGGGAGCCCAACTACGGATTTGAGGTATGGTGGGCGAGGTGAGGAGAATTGAAAGCCTCCCGCCACTCCTGACAGCCTTCGGAGGTGAAAAAAAGGCTGAGGTTGTGGTGGAATTCACCCAAAACCATATTTCCCCTCCTTTTAGACCTTTTTAGGCCTTTTAGGGAAGGTCCTATTTTTCATTTTATCTCCTCCAAAACTCTTGTCAAGAGCTTCCTGGTCAACTCGGGATGAACCTTAGCTTTTGTTTGGTTCATTATCTGACCAATTAAATATTGAAGTGCAGATTCTTTTCCTCTTTTATAAT
>DAIPKT010000041.1:0-6091 GCA_036769645.1 bacterium
GTATTGGACCAGTACATGAACTTGCTCGCTTCTGATGGCTATGCTATATTTGAATTGTGAGGAGTATTTACATTTAAAAAATAATGATGAAAAAGAAAGGTAAAAATGAAGTTGAAAAAGAACCAAGATGGGCAAGAGAGTTGGGAATAAAGGTGGAAGATATTGACCACAAAGTTTCTTTGATTGCTGAACAATATGAAGATATTAAAGAGACTCTGGATGCTCATACTAAAACCTTGGCCTCCCATACTGAGATGATTGGTTCAATAATGGTAGACATAGAGATTATAAAACAAGATATATTGCTTTCATTAAAAATTCTCTAAAAAAGAAGGTAGATGTTGAAGAATTTGCTGCTCTTGAACGAAGAGTGGCTCTTTTAGAGAAAAGGCGCTAAGGGCCAATGGTGAGATTGAGGAGGAAAAAATAATTGCCAACAGGGTCAACTCTATCTTTCTTCAGAGCGTCTCATCTGAGGAAAAAGAAAAACCAGGACCAGCACATTTTTTGAAAATAAAATAAAGAATGCTGAAGGTTTTTCGGAAAAAGGTTTCTGGAGAAAAAAGGGGCGAAAAACTTGGCTTCCCGACCCTTAATTTTCTTTTGAAAAAGGGGGATAAAATTAAAAGAGGAGTCTGGTTAGTAAAATTAAAAATTGGAAAAAAAGAATATTTTGGGGTTTCCAATGTTGGCCGGGCAAAAACTTTTAAGAAAGGAGGGGAGCGAATTGAAGTTCATCTTTTTGCCCAACCCCGCCGGGATGTAAAAAAAACTGAAATTTGTTTTTTAAAATATTTGAGGAAAACAAAAAAATTTAAGAAAATTGAAGAGCTAAAAAAACAAATAAAAAAAGACATTAAAAAAGCAAAATTGCTCTTAAATTTTTTCTAAGGCAATTTCTCCAGCTTAGTTATTTCGCAACAGCTCTCCTCGCAGACAAGGTTTTGATTGGCTTTCAGATTATTGTTGTCCAACCGAATTTGTCAGGTTCATCACCACACTGAATAGCTCGGAGTCTATTGTATAACTTAGTTGAAATTGGTCCTGGTTTGCCATCAGGAGAATATTCATAGATTCGGTTATTTTTAGAATCAATGATTCTTTTGGCCGGGGCAATAACAACAGCGGTACCGCAAGCACCCACTTCCTCAAAACTCTCTAACTCTTTTAGTTCAATCTTTCTTCTTTCAATCTTCATCCCCATATCTTTTGCCAGTGTCATTAAACTTCGATTAGTAATGGAAGGCAAAATGGATTTTGAATCAGGAGTAATATAGGTGTTATTTTTAATAGCAAAAAAGTTAGCCGCTGAACACTCATCAATATATTTCTTTTCCTTGGGGTCAAGAAACAAAACCAACTGACAATGGGCCTCGGCGGCTTTTTTTATTGACTGCAAACTTGTGGCATAATTTCCTCCTGCCTTTACATGACCTGTGCCACTAGGCGCTGCCCTGTCTCTTTCTTGCTCAAGAAAAAAATCCAAAGGTTTAAATCCTTCTTTACAATATGGACCAACCGGGGTAACAAAAATTAAAAATAAATAATCACTGCTGGGATGAATAGCTAATTGAGGAGTAATACCAATAAGGAGGGGCCGAATATACAAAAAGGCACCTGATTCATAAGGCGGAACAAATTCTTTATTCAACCGAACCACCTCAAAAATCATTTTTCTGAAAATTTCTTTGGGAAGTTCAGGCATTATAATTTCCCGGGCTGAACTATTCATTCTTTTGAAGTGTTCTTCCCAGCGGAATATTCTTATCTTTCCATCTCTTCCCTGGACCGCCTTCATTCCCTCAAATATCTCTTGACCATAATGTAAGCAAGTAGCTGCAATATGAAGTTCAATTGTCTCGGATTTTTCTTTCATTATCTCTCCCCATTTCCCATTTCTGAAATAGCAACGAAGATTATAATTTGTTTTTAGATAACTAAATGGCAAATTTTTCCAGTCTAAATTTGGCATAGTATTAAATATTTTGACAAATTTTTCCTCCTATTTCTCGGGTAGTTAATTTTTGACACCCCTTTTCCCAAATATCAAATGTTCTATAACCTTGTTCAAGGGTCCTTTTTACTGCCTGCTCAATATTTTTAGCCTCTTTTTCTAAACCAAAAGAATATCTCATCATTAAAGCAGTAGAAAGAATTTGACCTATGGGATTAGCAATTCCATAACCAGCAATATCTGGCGCCGAACCACTAACTGGTTCATAAAGTCCAAAATAGGTTTCGTTTAAAGAAGCAGAGGGAAGAATTCCGATTGAACCGGAAAAAAGAGCTAATAAATCAGATAAAATGTCACCAAACATATTTTCAGTTAAAATAACATCAAACTGAAAAGGATTTTTGACCATTTGGAAGGAGGCATTATCAATATAGAGATGTTCTAATTCAACTTCCGGATAGTCCTTAGCAACCCCTTCTACTACCTTCCTCCAAAGCCGGGAACAATCCAAAACATTTGCCTTATCAACTGAGGTTAATTTTTTCCTTCTTTTTTTAGCTAACTCAAAAGCAAATTTAGCCACTCTTCTAATTTCTCCTTCTGAATAACGCATCACATCTTCTGCCACCCCTTTTTCAGTTTTATGTTCACTGAAATAAATACCACCTGTTAACTCTCTCACCAAGATGAGGTCAATTTTATTTTCTAATAATAATTTTGATTTTAAGACAGAGATATTTTTAAGCGAATTAAAAACAATAGCTGGTCTTAAATTCAAAAATAAATTAAAGTGTTTTCTCAAAACCAAAACAGAATTCTTCTCGCAGTTTTTCCATTTTGGTTCATTTCTTTCTTCTGACCTACCACCCACCGCGCCAAACAAAATCGCATCAGAGTTTTCAGCCACTCTCAAGGTTTCCAAAGGTAAGTGATTCCCATATTTCTCCCAAGCTGAACCACCGGCCCAGGCCTCTTGATATTCAAAATGATGACCATATTTTTTGGCGATTAAATTTAAAACATTGACTGCCTCTTCTATTATTTCTGGTCCAATCCCATCCCCTTTTATTATGCAGATCTTTTTCTTCATAGAGTGTTGAGTAATCCTCCTTTATCCAAAATTTTTTTCAAAAATGGTGGAAAGGGAGAAAAATGATATCTTTTCCCTTTAATAGTAAAATAACCCTTTTTTAAATTAATCTCAATTTCTTCTCCAGTTTTTAAATTGTCATCAATTTCTGGGCAATTTAAGACCAAAAAACCATTATTGATAGCATTGCGATAAAAAATTCGGCTAAAAGACTTGGCAATTACTCCTCGGACACCTGCTCCTCGCAGAGCCCAAATGGCATGCTCACGCGAAGAACCACAACCAAAATTCCAACCGGCAATGATAAAATCTCCTTTAATTGCTTCTAATCCTTCCATAATATGCTTTGCTAGTTTCTTTTCATCATTACAATTCAAATAGCGGGCCGGAATAATCTCATCAGTATTGATATGGTCTCGTTTATAAACCTGGATTCTTCCTTTCATAAAATTTTCATAGATATTTTTCCGGCTACTGCTGAAGCAGCAGCAATGAGTGGCGAGGCTAAATAAACCTCACTTTGGGGATGGCCCATCCGACCAACAAAATTTCTATTACTGGTGGAAAGACATCTTTCTCCTCTGGCTAAAACACCTAAATGACCACCCAAACAAGGACCACAGCTGGGAGTGGAAACAACACAATCAGCATTAATAAAAATTTCTATCAATCTCTCCCTTAAGCATTTCTTATAAATCTCAGTAGTAGCTGGAATAATAATAGTTCGGCATTTTACCTTCCTGCCTTTTAATATCTCAGCCGCTATTTTCAGATCGCTATATCTACCATTGGTACAGGAACCAATAAATACCTGGTCTAATTTTATATTGTCTTTTTCCGCTTTACTTATCGGCACACCATTGGAGGGTAAATAAGGATAGGCAACCATTGGTTCTAAATGAGAAAAATTAAAATTATAAATCTTTTGATAATGACAATCTCTGTCTGAAAACCATTCTTTGTTTTCTATAACTCCATTTTTTGCTCCTGCTTCAACAACCATATTACAGATTGTTAATTTTCCTTCTTCCTCCATTTTTTCAATCACTTCTCCGCCAAACTCCATTGCTTTGTAATGAGCGCCGTCAACTCCAATTTTTTTTAAAATAGCCAAAATAATATCTTTGGCAGTCACCTCTTTTCTTAAATGACCCTTGATATTAAATCTAATAGTCTCTGGGACCTGAAACCACAATTTTCCCTTTGCTAAAACATAAGCTGCTTCAGTAGAGCCAATACCGGTAGCAAAACAACTCAAGGCCCCATAGGTACAGGTATGAGAGTCAGCACCCACCACAATCATTCCTGCTTTTATCAAACCTTTTTCTGGCACTAAAGCATGACAAATCCCATGTTCGCCTAATCTAAAATATTTTTTAATTTTTTGCTTTCTTACCCAATCCTCTAATTCCTTCACCAATTGAGCTGTCTCAATATCTTTGCTAGGCACGAAATGGTCCGGGCAGACAACAATTTTCTCAGGATTCCAAACCTTCTTTATTCCTTTTTTCTTCAACATTTTTATGGCTGGTGGCGTTGTCACCTCATGGCAAACAATTAAATCAATTTCCCTTTCCACCAATTGACCGGCCTTACCCCTTAAGAGTTTTTCAGTAATTGTTCTTTTCATAATAATTTTAATAGTTCTTCATCGGAGATATTTTTTTTCTTATCAGCCAATTTTTTGAATTTTTGAAAGGCCCTCTCCAACTGCTTTTTATCAAGACGAATGCCTATTTTTTTTAATTTATCTTCAAAACCATGTTTTCCTGAATGCTTGCCTAAGACCAATTGCGACCTCAATCCAACATCTTCAGCTCTCATTATCTCATATGTTTCTCTCTTGTTTAATATTCCATGCTGATGAATTCCCGCCTCATGACAAAAGGCATTGGCTCCGACAATGGCTTTATTTGGTTGAACAGGTATACCGGTTAAATGGGAAACCAATTTTGATATTTTGGCAATTTCTCTTGTTACAATTCCTGTTTCAGCTTGAAAATAATCTCGCCTCACTTTCAAGGCCATCACTATTTCTTCTAAGGCAGCATTTCCCGCCCGTTCACCCAGGCCATTAATGGTGCATTCAACCTGAGAAGCGCCATTTTTTATTCCGGCCAAAGAATTGGCTGTGGCTAAACCCAAGTCATTATGGCAATGGACTGAAATAGTAGCTTTTTTAATATTAGAAACATTTTTCTTAATCTCAGCAATTAATTCTCCGAATTTTTCGGGCAGAGCATAACCAACGGTATCAGGGATATTGATAGTCTTAGCTCCTGAGGCAATTGCCTTTTCTATAACTTTAAAAAGAAAGAGAGGCTCGCTCCGAGTGGCATCTTCCGGAGAAAATTCTATATCATTGACTGCCTTTTTAGCAAAGGTAATCATTTCTTTAATTTGTTTTAATGCTTCTCTTCTCGTAATTTTTAGTTTATATTTTAGGTGAATATCTGAGCTGGCTAAAAATAAATGAATTCTTTTTTTCTTGGCCGGTTTTATTGCTTCAATGGCAATTTTAATATCTTCTTTTTTTGCCCGAGCCAGGGCACAAACAATGCTATTCTTTACCTTTTTGGCAATTTCATTAACTGCCTTAAATTCAGACGAGGCGGCAATTGGAAAACCTGCTTCAATTACATCAACCCTCATTTTTTCCAGGCCTAGAGCAATCTGAAGTTTTTCTGTTGGAGTCAAGCTGGCGCCTGGTGACTGCTCTCCATCTCTTAAGGTAGTATCAAAAATTATAATTTTTGGCATATTTTGATTTTTTTTAAAAGCCACCTTTTTGAGGTGGCTTTTGCTATTTTTTATTTTAAAAGTTTCAAAAACTAAATGGGCAAAAAGCCACCCTTTTAGGGGGAAGGAGTAAACCTAAGAGTAGCTTTATTTGCCTTATCTTTTTCATAAATTTAAATACTATTTTAATTCTATCCAATCCAGAACTTTTGTCAAGCCCCTGTGTGTCGAACTCGTCGGGTACATAGGGTACAGTTGAGAGTTATCCATTGGCTAAATTCAAAGAGAGTGCGAGAATTAAAGAAAAT
>DAIPKT010000042.1:0-5844 GCA_036769645.1 bacterium
CCAGAAGAAAAGGAAAAAATAATGAGAGAATTTAAAAATAAAAAAATTGATCTTTTGGTTTCAACCTCAGTGGTTGAGGTGGGAATTGATATACCAAATGCTACCGTGATGATGATAGAGGGAGCGGAGAGATTTGGTTTGGCTCAGTTACATCAATTTCGGGGAAGGGTGGGTAGAGGTGAGCATCAATCATTTTGTTTTTTGTTTACCGATTCGCCAGCCAAAAAAACCCAGGCCAGATTAAAAGCCCTTTTAGCTTCGGAAAATGGTTTTGAGTTAGCCGAAAAAGATTTGGAAATTCGAGGACCAGGGGAAATTTTTGGTTCAAAACAATGGGGAATTCCCGATCTGGCCATGGATTCTCTGAAAGACATTTTTTTGGTTGAGAAAACAAAAATGACCGCTAAAGAAATTTTGGAGGAAGATCCGGAATTAAAAAAATATTCCCTTTTAAGGGAAAAATTAATCCAATTTCGGCAAAGAATCCATCTAGAGTAATTTTAAGTTCCATCTTAAACATTCTTGCGGACTTTTTCAGTGACCCAAAAGCCGAGGGGTTTTCCAAGCATTAATCTTGTCTGGGCTTCTAAAGCTGGGAGGGCGCCAAAGAAAATTAAGGTAATTGGCAATAAGGACCATTGGAAAATCATTGAAAGATTTTTTAATTTTGAACAATTTTTTGGCCGGGGAGGTAAAAGGAGAAAAGAAATTATAGCTGAAATGACCATTCCAATCATCGCTAAGGTCATCAGATTTGAGGTTAATCGTGGCAAATTGTAGGAAAGCAAAGTAATATTGAATTTTTCCCCTCCTAAAATCAGGGGTAGCCAACCCAAAAAGAAAATCAAAATGGCAGCTGTTGCCCAGGACCAAAATCCTTCTAAGATAATAAAGGTGTGGCGAAGTCTCTCAAAAAGAGAAATTTTTTTGTTTTTTAAAAAACCATAAAGAAGGTAAGGAATATTCTCTACTCCCCAAGCCCATCTCCTTTGTTGCTTATATTGATTAATTATTGTTCTGAAAAAATTTTTGGCTAAAACAGCATCCATTGAAACCGGATAATAGAGGGGAATTACTCGGTAGTCACCATTGTAAGCTAAATATGACTTCCAAAATATCCTCGAATCATCAGAAACCAGATTTGAAGGGTAATTTACTTTTTCAAAAATTTTAAAGGGCAGGGAATGGGAAGAATAAGTTACCAATTGCTCAGGTCTTTCTTGTTGCATCATCTGCCAAAAAGTGCTCGAGGTAGCAATGACCCGGGAAAAGGCCGGGGCCTGCCAGATATTATTGTTATAAACCGGGATGGGTTGGTAAGAAGATTTTAAGGGATTTTTGGTAGTTAAATAATGAAAGGTGAGGCAGGCAAAATATTGAGGATAGGGCCTGGTATCAATGTCAAAACTAGAGACAATAATATTTTGATAAGGAATTTTCAAAGGGTTAATTATTTTTTCTTTTACTTCCTTAATGGCCCAGGCCTGATTAGACCCTTTGCCGGCAATCTCACCTAAAATATTTTGGGGATGGATAGTAATCAAAAATTGAAAAAATTTTCTTTCAAATTCTTCTTTAATTTTTTTTGCCAATTCCTGAATTTCTGGTCCAGCTCTCTCTTCAGTTGCTAAAACAACAATCATTTTTTCCTTTGGATATTCTGAATCAACCAGGGATTGAAAGGTAGCTCTGACAATTTCAATATCTTCCCGGTACATTGGTAAAATCACTAAATGATAGATATTTCGCCAATTTGGTAAATTAGAAAGTTTTTCCAGCCAATTTGTTTTTAGATTTTTTTTCATTTGCCGGAAACTGGCCAGTTGGTGAAAAGATAGATAAGAAACTCTTAATAGCCAATAGATATCAAAAATAATAATAAAAATGGCTACTAGTATTGGTGCTAACCAGGATAAGATAAAGGCACTGGCGAGAGTTGCCCAAGATAGAGTTCCAGGTAAAATTTCAAAAAACTTAAAAAGAGCTCGTTCTTTTGAGCTTTTCAAATCAGAGCTCTTATTAATCTCGAGATAATCTTTTGACATCCGGCCCCAACCGGATTTGAACCGGTGTTAGCGGAATGAAAATCCGCTGTCCTCAACCAGGCTAGACGATGGGGCCAACTCCTTTTAATCTTACCAAAAAATTGAAAAAAATCAAAGAAAGAGTTAAATTGTTATTATATGGAAGAGCTATCAAAAATCTATAATCCAAAAGGGGTTGAGGATAAAATTTATAATCTCTGGTTAAGGAGTGGTTTTTTTAATCCGGATAAATTGCCTCGCCGACATAAAAAACCTTATTGTATTGTCATTCCGCCGCCAAATATTACTGGTGAACTCCATATCGGTCATGCCTTAAATGCCACCATTCAGGATATTTTAATTCGCTGGAAAAGACTTCAAGGATATAAAACTTTATGGCTTCCAGGGACCGATCAGGCTGGAATTGCCGCCCAGGTTCAGGTTGAAAAGGAATTGAAAAAGGAAGGATTGACCAGATTTGATTTGGGTCGGGAAAATTTTTTAAAAAGGGTCTGGCAATGGAAGAAAAAATATGGAAATATTATTTTGAATCAATTTAAAAAATTGGGCTGTTCCTTAGATTGGTCGAGGAATGTCTTTACCTTAGATAAAAAATATTCCCAGGCAGTCAGGGAGGCTTTTTTGAGATATTATAAAAAAGGTTGGATTTATCGGGGGGAGAGAGTGGTCAATTGGTGCCCAAGATGCCAGACCAGTTTATCAGATTTGGAAATTGAATATAAAGAAGAGAAAGGGAATCTTTGGTATATTCGCTATCCTCTAAAAATTAATGACCTAAAACCTAAAACTTATATTGTAGTGGCAGCGACCAGACCGGAAACAATGGTAGGAGATACAGCAGTGGCGGTAAACCCTAAAGATGGAAGATACAAAAATTTGATTGGAAAAATAGCAATTTTGCCATTAGTCAATCGGGAAATTCCAATCATTGCTGATAATTTGGTTGATCCAAAATTTAGGACAGGAGCAGTCAAGGTCACTCCTGGTCATGATTTAGCTGATTATGAAATTTCCCTCAGGCATAATTTGCCAATGATTCAGGTTATTGATGAAGAGGGAAAAATGACTGAAAAAGTTCCCTTACCTTATCAGAAACTGAAAGTTTTGGAGGCTCGGCAAAAAGTAATTGAGGATTTGGGGAAATTAGATCTTTTAGAAAAAAGCGAAGATTATCTTTATCAAATTCCCCATTGCGATCGTTGCCAAACCAGAATTGAACTTATTCCCTCTCGGCAATGGTTTTTGAAAATGAAGAATTTAGCCAGAATGGCTGAAATCCCGGTTAGAGAAAGGAAAATAAAATTTCATCCAAAAAGATTTGAAAAAGGCTATTTTGATTGGCTAAAAAATGTCAGGGATTGGTGTATTTCCAGACAAATCTGGTGGGGACATAGAATTCCGCTTAAAGAATCAGAAGATGTTTTAGACACCTGGTTTTCTTCAGCCCTCTGGCCTTTTGCTAGTTTGGGATGGCCCCAAAAAACAAAGGATTTAAAAAAATTCTATCCAACTGATGTCTTAAGTACTGACCGGGGAATTATTAATTTGTGGGTGGCGAGGATGATTTTTTCTGGAATGGAGTTTATGGGAAAGCCACCTTTTAAAGATGTCTATATTCATGCCACCGTTTTAACCAAGGAAGGAAAAAGGATGTCAAAATCCCTTGGAACAGGAATAGATCCAATAAATTTGATTGAGAAATACGGAGCTGATGCTACTCGCTGGGGTATGAGTTGGCAGATTATGGGAGGACAGGATATCAGATTTCTCGAGGATAACATCGTAATGGGAAGAAAATTCTGCAATAAATTATGGAATGCCAGCCGATTTGTTTTGATTCAGTTCCAAAATATCAAATTGGTAAAAAGTGTCGTGCTAGATAGCAAGAAACTTTTTATCCAAAAAAAGGATTTAACTTTAAGGGATAAAAAAATTCTCAAAGCTTTAGAGGAAACAGCCAAATCGGTTAATCGAGATTTAGAAAAATTTCAGTTTGGGAAAGCTGCTCACAAACTCTATAATTTTTTCTGGCACGATTTTTGTGACATTTACATAGAGAAGTCAAAAAAACAACTATCGACTAAAAATTGCTATAGCAAGAAAATTACGACAGAAAGGATTTTGTTATATGTATTGTTAAATTCTTTGAAGCTTTTGCATCCTTTTATTCCCTTCATTACTGAGGAGATTTATCAAAAATTGCCACTCGAAGATAAAAAGAAATCCCTAATGATAGAGGATTGGCCAAAATGAGTTATCTCCTTGCTATTATTTTTGGTGTTTTGCCGAGTGTTATTTGGTTGCTTTTTTATTTGAGAAAGGATGTTCATCCAGAGTCAAATCCAATGGTCATTAAAATTTTCTTTTATGGAATGCTATCTGCCTTACCAGCTTTTTTTTTAGAGATAGGAATTTTCAAAATCTTTGCCAAATTAAATCTTCCCCTGATTTATTTAGCAATTTTAAACACTTTTATTGGGGTGGCCTTGATTGAAGAAATTATGAAATATTTAGTGGTTAAGGAAAAGGTTTTGTATAGTGCCGAATTTGACGAACCAATTGATGCCCTCCTTTATATGATAATTGCTGCCTTAGGTTTTGCCGCCTCAGAAAATATTTTGATTTTATTTGATTTAGGCTCAAAACTTCTTTTGCCCCAGGCTTTGGAAATTTCAGCTGTCCGTTTTTTGGGAGCAACTTTCTTGCACACCCTTTGCTCAGGTCTGGTAGGATATTTTCTGGCTCTCTCCCTTTTTGAAACTAAGAAAAGATTAAAATTGATTTTCCTTGGGCTGTTAATAAGTATTGCCTTGCATGGACTTTATAATTTCTCTATAATGGAAATTGAGGGGAGTTTAAAATTTTTAATTCCCTTGGCGATTTTAATTAGTTTAACCATTTTTGTGACTATTGGTTTTAAAAGATTGCAAAAATTAAAAAGTGTTTGTAAAATAGAATAAGATATGCCATCTTTTTTTGAAAAACTTAAAAAGGGGATGGGAATTGAAGAACCAGTTGAAGAAAAGAGGAAAGAAGAGAAAAAACCCGAAGCGAAAAAGCCGAGAAAACCAGCGGAACTTAAAATTGAGACCAAACCTATCGAACCTGAGGTAGAAGTTGGCCAACCGGTCACTGAAAAGATTGAAATTAAAAAGGAAAAGTGGCTTGAGCCAGAAGGAGAACTGGCAATTGATGTTTATCAAACCGAAAACGATTTGGTTATTCAATCAGCTATTGCTGGAGTGAAACCAGAAAATTTAGATATTTCAATAGAGAGAGATATTATCACCATTAAGGGAAGTCGGGAAAAACCATTTGAGGAAAGGGGAGATTATTTTACCCAGGAATGCTATTGGGGTCCATTTTCCAAAGAGGTGATTTTACCAGTTGAGGTTGATCCTGACCGAGCCGAGGCAACGATGAAAGATGGAATTTTAACGATTAGAATTCCTAAAATTTTAAGAGAGAAGAAGAGAAAAATTAAAGTGAAAGTATAATAGGTTATAGGTTTTTAGAAATTAATAAAACCGCCTCGGGCGGTTTTTTAGTGCCCTCGGTAGGATTCGAACCTCCAACCCTTTCAAGATAGCCTCTCTCTCGTATCAACGGATTTAACTAGGTAAGTGAATTTCTTCTGGTTGTCGGATGTAAGAAGTAAGTGAAATTGGCTTGATTTTCTTTTGAGGTTCAACTTCTTGAGATTTGTTTTTCTTCTGATAAGCCCTATAAAGGTTATCAAGTTTTTTATCAATAGCTCTTTTCAATTGAGCTGGATTAAGAGAGGTAGAGATTTGTTTTA
>DAIPKT010000043.1:0-5733 GCA_036769645.1 bacterium
CATTGTCCTCATTCCCTCTTTTTGGGCCTGGGCTTGGATTTGGTCAGAAGTAGCTTGTTTAATTATTAAATCCTTGATTGTCTCATTAACCGGTAAAACTTCAAAAATGCCAATTCGACCTTTGTAACCTTCAGGGCAATCTTTAGTTGGTTTGGGTCGATAAAAAGGAATCTTATCAAAGGTTTGTTTTGGTCTGACCAATTTTTCGCTTCTCAAGATTTCTAAAATTCGAGTTAGTTCACAATATTTGGCAATATTTTTTAGCTCCGATTCAGTCAAAAAATATTTTTCTTTCTCTTCACATAATCTTCTGACTAATCTCTGGGCCAAAATACAATTTAAGGTTGAAGAGATTAAAAATGGCTCGGCCTTCATATCAATTAAACGGGGAATGGCTCCAGCAGCCGTATTTGTATGTAAAGTAGATAAAACTAAATGACCAGTGAGAGCAGCATTGATGGCTAATCCAGCGGTTTCATTATCTCTGATTTCTCCGACCATCAGAATATCAGGGTCTTGTCTAACCAAGGCTCTTAAACCTGAGGCAAAAGTTAGACCAATTTTTGGATTGACCTGGGTCTGATTGATTCTGGGCATTCGATATTCAATCGGGTCTTCAATAGTGGAGATATTTACCCCGGGAGTATTTAAGATTTCCATCATGGCATATAAGGTGGTAGTCTTCCCACAGCCAGTTGGCCCGGTGATTAAAATCATTCCAACTGGTTTTCTTAAATTATCCTGAACTTTTTCCAAAGCCTCGCCTCTTAGACCCAATCCCTCCAAAGTATAGGCTTTGGTAGTTTCAGGTAATAACCTCATGACAATTTTTTCACCATCAAAAACTGGTAAAATTGAAACTCGAATTGAATATTTCTCTTCTTCGGTCTCAATTTTAAACCGGCCATCCTGGGGAAGTCGATGTTCATCTAATTTCAAATTGGATAAAACTTTTATCCTGGCGACAATTCCGGGAGCTGAAATTTTAGGCAGGGTCATAGCATCTCTTAAGATTCCATCAATTCGATATCTAACCAAGACCTCCTTTTCCATTGGTTCAATATGAATATCAGAGGCTCTTTGCAAAATGGCATGTTTAATTAGGGTATCGACAATTCTAATGACCGGTAATTCCTCAGCCATCTTCTGGAGCTCAGCTTTTTCCTCAACTATTTCCTCTTCTTTGATTGGCGTTATCACTCCAACCTCCTTTCTAATTATTTCCCCAAATTCAGCTTCTAAGGTCTTTTGATATTGACGTAGGACATTTTTGATACTCTGGGGATTGGTTAATCGGGGAAGAATCCTTAAGGGAGTTGTTTTTTTAATAAATTCAATTGTCCGCAAATCTTCCGGGTCTAACATAGCTACCTCCAAATCATTCCCCTTTTTCCTAAAGGCAACAATATTGTGGCTTCTGGCAATTGGCTCAGGAATTATTTTTAAGACTCCGGGAGGAACAACCTCTTTTTCTAAATTGACAAAGGGAATTCCTAAAATATAGGCCTCTAATTTAATTAACTCTTCTTGGCTAATCAATCCTTCCGAAACCAAAACATCACCAACTTTTTGACCAGTTTTTTCAGCCTTCTTTAAACAATCATCAAATTGGTTTTCAGTGACTAAACCAGCATCCAATAAAAAGGCTTTCAATTGTTGTGGCTCTACCCTCATAAGTTAGGTTTTAGGTTTTAGGTTTTAGGTTTTAGGGGTTAGGGGTTAGGGGTTAGGATTTTAGAGTGGTAATCATTTTATTTAACATTTTCATAACTTCGTTCAATAAGCTATCAACCTTTGAATAATTGAGGGTTTTCGTTTTTGGTAATTTCTTGGCGATTTCTATTTGAGTTTCCAATTCCCCACCAGAGCTATAGGCGCTTAAAAGAAATTGTCGGTATTCTTTTCGATATCCTCGTAATCTACCTTCAGCAATATTAGAAGGAATAGAAATTGCTGACCTCCGCATTTGAGAAGTCAAACCGTAAAGCTCTTCTTTGGGAAATTTTTCAGTTAGAAGATAAACTTCGATTACTAATTCCATCGCTTTCTGCCAAACAGTTAAATCTTTGTAAGAAAATATCATCCTAATAACCTAATTCCTAAAACCTAAAACCTATTTTAGGGCTTTTTTGATTTTTTCTACTACTTCCTCTAAACTATATTGGGCTTTAACCAAATAAGTGGTTGCTCCCAGCTCCAGAGCTTTATCAACATCTTCGATTCCTTCTAAATTGGTTAAAACAATAACTGGAATTTCTTTTGTTTTTGGGTCTTCCTTCAACTGTTTCAGAACATCAAAGCCATGAACCCGAGGTAAAATTAAATCAAGTAGAATTAAATCCGGTTTTTTTGTTTTAGCCAGACGTAGCCCCGCCTCCCCATCGAGGGCCGAAATCATCTCATATCCTTCCTGACTTAAAATCTCGCCAAAGGTTTTTTGGAGAGCTGATTCGTCTTCGATAAATAAAATTTTTTTCATAAAAATGATTTATTTAATTGGTAAGGTAAACCAGAAGGTCGAACCTTTATTTTCTTCTGATTTAAATCCAATTTTTCCGCCTGACCTCTCGATAATGGCTTTAGTAATATAAAGGCCGAGGCCAGAGCCTTGGGTTTGATATCTCAAAATATTTCCTGCTCTAAAAAATTTTTGGAAAATATATTTTTGGTCTTCTTTTGGGATTCCAACTCCATTGTCTTTAATTTCAAAATAAAGATTAGGACCCTTTTTTTCCAATTTAATCAAAACCTTACCCCTGTCTTTAATATACCTAATAGCATTATCCAAAAGATTTTCAACAACCAATCTAATTTGAGAGGGATCGGCAAGAATTTTTGGCAAATCTTCTTCACTTTTTAATTCGACTTTAACATTGGAGGCCTGAGCAAAAGGTTCGAATTCTTTAATCAATTCTCTGACTAAATTTTCGAGAGGAAATTCGGCTTTCTTGAGAGGAAGTTTAGCTGTTTCGATTCGGGAAACAATTAATAAATCAGAAACTAATTCCTCCATTCTGGCACTATTTTCTTTTAAAATTCGGAAATATTCAGTTTGTTTTTCTTCAATTCTTCCCAGTCTTCCTGACATCAAAAGCTCAATTGCCCATCTCAAATTGGAAAGAGGCGAACGTAATTGATGGGAAACGACACTAATAAATTCTGATTTCATTCTTGAGGCCTCGGCCAATCTTTCAAAACTTCGAGTGATGATAAAAGCGAAAATAAATAAAATGAGAGCTAAGATGAGAACCATTAAGGCCACGATTTCTGGATCTTCAATATATCTATTACCAATGGCATAGGTAGCCAAACTCGAACCAATGATAATCATTCCCATGATTAAAAATAAAAACTGAGGACATTGCCAGAGGGGAAGGCCATAACCTCGGCACTGAGAGAGAATATTAAGTTGCTCAAGAATTTTTTTAAGATTCACTACCTTCATTTTATCACATTTTCAAAGATAAACCAAACCAGAGGTCAGACCTCTGGAAAATTTGCAGGGGTCAGACCTCTGTAAGTTTTACAAAGGTCTGTCCCTATTGACTAAAAAGGGGGAAAGATTAAAATAACTTTAGGGTGGGCTAAACATACCATTTATCGGGGTGTCGTATAGCGGTAGTATGTATGCTTTGGGAGCATGCGGTCTGGGTTCAACTCCCAGCACCCCGAAAAAAACAGGCTTTCATTTCGAAACTGGAGGCCTGAGTGCGGGATTAGTTGAGCAGTTCAACGTGATCCTTCCAAGATCAAAAGACGGGTGCAACTCCCGTATCCCGCTCTAAATCAAAAAGCGCTTAAAAGGCGCTTTTTAATTTAAAGGTGGAATTAAACATTATTTGGCATATTCAATTACCCTTAATTCTCTAATCACATTAACCTTAATCTCACCAGGATATTTCAGTTCCTCCTGGATTTTGTTGGCAATTTCTTTAGCTAATTTTTGGGCAGTTAAATCATCAATCTCTTCCGGTTTAACGAAAACTCTAATTTCCCGACCAGCCTGCAAGGCCCAAGCTTTCTCTACCCCCGAGAAGGAGGTGGCAATATTTTCAAGATCTCCCAATCTCTTTAAATAATTTTCTAAGGTATCTTTTCTGGCTCCTGGTCTGGCCCCGGAAATTTGGTCAGCAACCTGAACAATTATTGCTTCCAAGCTCTCATAAGGATATTCTTCATGATGAGATTTCATTGCCTGAATTACTTTCGGCTCTTGACCAAATTTTTCCAAAATCTTAATCCCAATCTCAGTATGGGAACCTTCCACCTCTTGGTCAACCGATTTTCCAATATCATGAAATAAACCAGCTTTTTTACAGGTTAAGGAATCAGCCCCAATTTCCTCAGCCAGGGCTTGAGCTAAATGGCTGACCTCAATTGAATGAAGCAAAACATTCTGACCATAACTGGTTCTGAATTTCAATCTTCCTAATAATTGAACTAGTTTTGGTTCCAATCCAACCAAACCCACCTCATAGATGGCTGTCTCACCAGCTTCCCTGATTTGATTTGAAACCGCTTTTTTTGCCTCCTCAACCTTTTCTTCAATCCTGGCTGGCTGAATTCTTCCATCTTGAACTAATCTCTCAAGGGCAGTTTTGGCAATCTGTCTCCGAATCGGATCAAAACCAGAAATGACTACTGTTTCCGGTGTTTCATCAATCACGATTTCTACTCCGGTTAATTTCTCCAAAGTCCTGATGTTTCTTCCTTCCTTGCCAATTATTCTTCCCTTAATTTCTTCTGAAGGCAGAGAGAAAATGGTGGTGGTAATTTCTTGGGTTTGATTGATGGCACATTTTTGGATGGCGGTAGCTAAGATTTCTTTTGCTCTTTTTTTAAATCTTTCTTCACCCTCTTTTTCCAGTTTTTTTATTTTTTCTAAAATTTCTTTTTGATATTCTTTTTCCAAGTTTTCCAAAAGTTCCTTTTTTGCCTCCTCTCTTTTCAATCCTGAAATTCTCTCTAAATTTTCCAAGGCTTGGGCTTTTAAATCTTCTAAGCTTTTTTTAATCCGCCTCAGTTTTTCTACCTTTTCCTGAAATTCTTTCTGTTTTAATTCAAAAGCAGAGATTTTTTGGTCTAAAATATTCTCCCTTCTCAATAATAATTTTTCCATCTTTAAAAGGGCTGTCTGTCTTTCTTCGGTCTCCTTTTTTGTTGTCTCTAAAATTTGTTGAGCCTTTTCTTTTGCCTCAGAGAGAATTGCGACTTGCTCCTCTTTGGCTTTTTGAAGACGTTTTTGGAGAGTTTCTTCTATTGTTCCAGCTTTCTTTTTGGCAATTGATTGACGGGCATAGTAACCCAAAATTGATCCAATTGCTAAGGCAACTATGCCCACTATTAGTGGAATAAATTGATTCATAGTTTTTCTTGAAGATTTGGTAATTTAACATTTTTAAGTTGAGTAATTATGCTAAAGCCACCAAAAAATCAAATTTATTCTTACGAATTTAATTTAGCAAATTTCTCAAAGTTTGTCAAAAAAATGCAGGGAATCCCTGCTTTTCACCATAATTTGGAGATCAGCGGTCGAAATTAGAGGCTAAATAATGTTTTAAAGAAATTCAAAAATACTGGCTAAAAAATTCTTCAACCAAATAAAAGGTGAAGTCTCTTTCCATTTATCAATTGAACAGAAAAAGTCAGTAATGACTTCTTTTCTTAAGATGAAATCTTCGGTGGTACTATTTGAAAGTCCTTTCTGATCATAGACAGTCAGTTTAATAGTAT
>DAIPKT010000044.1:0-5583 GCA_036769645.1 bacterium
TAAACATCACTGAGCTACAAAGAAAAAGAGCTGATAGCTGAATTAAAAGGCTAATTCCTACTGACCTTCTTGCTTTAAAACATCTATGAATTCTTGCTATTTGTTAACATTTTTTTCTTCTTATAATTGAGAAGGAGGCAAAATATATGATAACTCCTATTGTGAAGAGTGTTTTAAAAAGAATAAGGAAATGAGAGAAGTCCTAAGGGAAGCTATTTTTAAGGAATATCCTGAATTGAAGGAGTAAAACAAGGGTTAGAGCGAGCGCTTTTCCCTTTTTTATTTGAAAAAAGAGGATTAAAATGATAATCTTAAAGTAGATATGGAACTTAATTTTCCAAAAATCGAGAAAAAAATACTGAAATTTTGGAGAGAAAATAAAATTTTTGAAAAATCAATTGAGCAACGCAAAAAGGCTCGGAATTTTGTTTTTTATGAGGGACCGCCGACAGTTAATGCTCAGCCAGGGCTTCACCATGTTTTGAATAGAGTTTATAAAGATATTATTTGCCGTTATAAGACAATGCGGGGTTTTCGAGTTTTGAGAAAGGCTGGCTGGGATACCCATGGCTTACCGGTTGAGTTAGAAATTGAGAAAAAATTGGGATTGAAATCAAAAAAGGAGATTGAAAAATATGGAATTGCTGAATTTAATAAAAAATGCCAAGAATCAGTTTGGCAATACAAAAAAGATTGGGAAAAATTAACTGAAAGAATTGCCTTTTGGCTAGATATGAAAAATCCTTATATTACTTATACCTCAGATTATATTGAGACGGTCTGGTGGATTCTAAAGCAGATTTGGCAAAAAGAACTTTTGGATAAAGATTATAAAGTAGTTCCTTATTGCTGGCGCTGTGGAAGTTCGCTTTCAAGTCATGAGCTGGCTTTGGGATATGAAAAAATAAAAGAGCCAGCCATTTATCTAAAATTTCCAATTTTAAACCCGGAATTTAAAAATACTTCTTTATTAGTTTGGACAACTACTCCCTGGACATTGTTAGGAAATGTTGCCGTGGCTATAAATTCTAATTTTGCTTATGCCAAATTAAAAATTGATGATGAATATCTGATTTTGGCCAAAGAAAAAATCGAGGCCTGCCAAATCAAAGGAGAAATTGTTAAGGAGTTTAAAGGAGAAAATTTAATTAATTTATATTATCAACCACCCTATCCAATTGAATCTCAAAAAGGAATAACGATTTATAAAGTTCTTCCAGCTGATTTTGTTTCTTTAAAAGAGGGGACAGGCTTGGTCCACATTGCCCCAGCTTTTGGTGAAGAAGATTTGGAATTAATTAAAACTCAAAACTCAGAACTCAAAACTCAAAATTTGCCCCAATTCCCGATATTATTGGTGGTTGATGAAGAAGGAAAATTTAAACTCGATGTTAAAAAGTGGGCCAGAATGTTTGTCAAGGAGGCTGACCCATTGATTATTGAGGATTTAAAAAAGAGAAATTTACTTTTTAAAGAAGAACTATATGAACATGATTATCCTTTCTGTTGGCGATGTCATTCACCCTTGCTTTATTATGCCAAAGAATCCTGGTTTATCAGAATGACCAAAGTTAAAGAAGATTTAATTAAAAATAATCGAAAAATCAATTGGATTCCAGGCCATTTGAAAGAGGGTAGGTTTGGTGAATGGTTGAGGGGAATTAAAGATTGGGCCCTAACTAGAGAAAGATATTGGGGAACCCCTCTACCAATTTGGCAATGTAAAAAGTGCGAAAATTTAGAATTTATTGGCTCTCTAAAAGAATTATTGAGTCAAAAATTTTCAACTAACAATTATTATCTTTTACGCCACGGTCATTCTTTAAGACAGGTTAAAAAAGTAGCCAGCTGTTGGCCAGAGAAATCTCCTTGTCCCTTAACTGAAGAGGGAAAAGCTGAAGTAAAAATGGCTACTAAAGAGCTAAAAAAGAAAAAAATTGATTTAATATTTTCTTCGGATTTGTTGAGGACAAAAGAAAGTGCTGAAATGGTTGCCAAAGAAAGCGGGGCAAAAATAATTTTTGATAAAAGACTGAGGGAATGGAATGTTGGGATTTTCAATGGGAAAGATTCAATCTTGGTTTGGGAATATCTTAGCAAAAAGGAAAATTTATTATCTGCTAAACCGCCAAAAGGAGAAAGTTTAATCCAAATTAGAAAAAGAATATATAGCTTCTTGAAAGAAATCAGTCAGAAATATCAAAATAAAAATATTTTAATTGTCTCCCATGAGCTTCCTTTAACAATTTTGGAATGGAGTTTGAAAAGTCTTTCTTTAGAAAAAATTTTGGAATCGAGAAGGAAAAAGAAAATAAGAGTAATTAGAACTGGCGAGATTCGAAAAATCAAATTTAAAAATTTACCTTTTGATGAAAAAATGGAATTGGATTTTCATCGGCCCTATATTGATGAAGTAAAATTTTATTGTCCAAAATGCCAGAGCTTAATGGAAAGAGTTTTAGAAGTAATTGATTGTTGGTTTGATTCCGGAGCAATGCCCTTTGCCCAATATCATTATCCTTTTGAGAATAAAAATTTAATTGATAAAAAAAATCAATTTCCGGCAGATTATATTTCGGAAGCAGTTGATCAAACTCGGGGTTGGTTTTACACCCTTTTAGCAATTTCAACCTTGCTTGGTTTTGGACCGCCTTACAAGAATGTGATTTCCCTTGGTCATGTTCTTGATGAGAAGGGAGAAAAGATGTCAAAATCAAAGGGAAATGTGATTGAGCCCTGGTATATTGTTGAAAAATATGGGGCTGATGCTACTCGTTGGTATTTCTTTACTGTTAATCAGCCTGGGGATTCAAAATTATTTAGGGAAGAAGAGGTCAAAGAAAGTTTAAAAAAATTTATTCTCACTTTCTGGAACTGCTATTTATTTTTTAAAACTTATTCAATACCAACTTTTTTGCGATCGCAAAAAAGTTGGTATCAGGGGGGAAATATTTTGGATAGATGGATTATTTCAAAGCTAAATAGGTTGATTTCAAATATTTCAAATTCTTTAGATAAGTATGATATCACAGGAGCAGCCAGGTTTATTGAAAATTTTGTTATTAATGATTTATCTTTGTGGTATATTAGAAGGTCGAGAAAGAGATTTCAAAAACCAAAAAATGAAAAAGAATTAAGAAAAGCCTCTCAAATTTTGAATTTTATTCTCTTAACCTTAAGTAAATTAACTGCTCCTTTCATTCCATTTTTGAGCGAGAATATTTTCCAAAAAAGCTTAATTTTTTTGCGATCGCAAAAAAATTCAGTCTTTTCGGTTCATCTTTCCAGCTGGCCAAAAGTTAATAAAAGATTGATTAATAAAAAATTGGAAAAGAAGATGGAAAAAGTTAGGGAAATTGTTGCCTTGGCTTTGGCCGAAAGGACTAAAGCCAAAATTAAGGTCCGCCAGCCTTTAAGCGAGTTACAGATTACCAATTATGAATTAAGAAATGAACCAGAATTATTGGAATTAATTAAAGAGGAAGTTAATGTAAAGAAAATCACTTTTGGCAAAACCTTAAAATTAGATACTAAAATCACCCCGGAATTAAAAGAAGAGGGGATAGTAAGAGAGGTCATTCGCCATATTCAAGAGATGAGAAAGAAAGCTGGTTTAAAACCGAGAGATAAAATTTTAGTTAGATATTTTGGAACCCCTATTTTAAATGAAATTTTAAAAAAGAATGAAAAAATTATATTAAAAGAGGGAAAAATTAAAGATTTCCAATTAGAAGAGAAGGTAAAACAAATTTTTGATGTCGAAGAAACAATCAAGCTCGATGAAGAGAAATTGTGGTTAGCAATTAAGAAAATTTAAATTATGCTAATCTTCTGGATTTTAATTTTTATTGCTTCTTTAACTCTTTTGATAAAAGGGGCTGATTGGTTTGTTGAGAGTTCAGAAAGAATTGGATTGGCTTTAAAAATCTCCCCTTTTATTATTGGAGTGACCATTGTGGCTGTTGGTACCTCTTTTCCAGAATTAGCCTCCTCTCTAGCAGCAATTTTCAAAGAAGCAAGCGAAATCGTCGCCGCTAATGTTATTGGTTCAAATATTGCCAATATTCTTTTAATTGTTGGTTTATCAGCCGTAGTAGCCAGAAGATTGGCGGTGAGAAGAAGTTTAATTGATATTGATTTACCCTTGCTGGCTTCAACTACGGTTTTATTTGGTTTTATCCTCTGGGATGGAAAAGTTAACTGGCAAGAGGGATTTTTACTTCTGATAGCCTTTTTGGTTTACCTTTTTTATACTATTTCCCAAAGAGGAGTTGAGCCTGAAAAACCTTTACCAGAGGAGATAGTACCAGGGGAGATTGTTGAAGTTTTGCCTTCAAGGATTGAGCGGCGGAGAGTTCAAAAATCGGTTGAAAAACTTAATCTTAAGGTTTTTCTCTTTTTAATGGCTGGCGCTCTTTGCTTGATTGTTGGCGCTAATTATCTCATTGATTCGGTTTTAAAGCTGGCTGAAATTTTGAAAATTGGAGTCTCAATTATTACCATTTTAGGAGTGGCAGTTGGCACTTCTCTACCAGAGTTAGCAGTTTCAGTAAGAGCGGCTGCTCAGAAAAAGTATGAGATTAGTCTGGGAAATATTTTTGGCTCAAATATTTTTAATCTCTTAGTAGTAATGGGGTTACCAGCAATGATAAAACCTCTTTTGGTTGATACCATTACCTTTAAAATTGGTTTTCCTTTTATGGTTATTGCCACTATACTTTTAGTTATTTCTGGAATTACCCGCCGAATCAGTATTTGGGAAGGAGCGATGTTTTTGTTAATTTATATTTTATTTGTGGTAAAACTTTTTGGGCTTTTCTAAATAATCAAGCTCGAGAAAAAAATTAAGGTAGAATTTAACCATTTCATTATGTTCCTCCATTATAGATCTCAAGGATTGATTTTAAAAAAGGAGGATCGGGCCGAAGCCGACCAGTTATTTACTGTTTACACCAAAGATTTTGGGAAATTGGAAATTTTGGGAAAGGCAATCAGGAAAATTTCTTCAAAATTGAGGCTGGGAGCAGAAATTTTTTATCTCAGTGAAATTGAGTTTATTCAAGGGAAAACTTATAAAATTTTAACCGATGCTATTCCTATTGAAAAATTTGCTAATTTAAAAAAAGACTTAAAAAAATTAATCATTGCTTACAAGATTTCAGAAACCTTAGATAATTTAGTCAAGGGCCAAGAACCCGATCAAGAAATCTGGAATTTATTAAAGGAGACATTCCAGAAATTAAATACTAATAACCTAAAACCTAAAACCTATAACCTAATTTACTATTGTTTTCTCTGGAAGCTTCTTTCAATCACTGGCTATCAACCAGAACTCTATCATTGTCCAATTTGCCAGCAGAAATTAGAACCGGAGAAACTCTACTTTAATCCTAAAGAAGGGGGAGTAATTTGCCAAAATTGCTTTCAAAAAACAAATTCGGGCAAGGAAGTTGAGCCAGAAACGATTAAAATTTTAAGATTAATTTTAGAAAAAGATTGGCAAATTTTACCGAGATTAAAAATTGGGCTAAAATATATCCAGTCGTTAAAATCGATTTCAAAAAATTATTATTCTTTCATTCT
>DAIPKT010000045.1:0-5496 GCA_036769645.1 bacterium
CCATCGAGATCTAAAAATTTAGACTTTCCCAAAATTATCTCTGGTGCTCCTACTATATATAAAATATTTTCAGTTTCAGATAATTTACGGAAAGTAGCTGAATATTTTTGAATCGGGTCAAATGGTAATCTATCAATTTCAGGTTGCTCTTTTTCCAATTCCTTTTTATTTAATCCAGCCTGAATTCCAGCCAATAATAAGGCTCGCTCAGTGGGTCTTCCCCGGACAATCCACTCTTCCAAAGGAGCCTCTGGATTCTCGATGAAAGCTTCATTACATAAAGTGGCAATTTTTAGAACTGTGAGGTGAGAGGCCTGACTATCTCTATCAATCTCCTCGGAATATTTTTTGCCATTACTTAATAACTCTTTAGTCCCAGTATAAATTCCAGCTACCACCATTTTCGCCTCAGTCAGGGTTCCCGTTTTATCGCTACAAATTATCGAGGTACTGCCAAGGGTCTCGGCTGCTATCATCTTTCTAACTAATCCTTGTTTCCTCAAAATTCTTTGCATGCCGAGAGCAAAAATCACGGTTACTGCTACCGGTAGACCCTGAGGAATGGCGGCTACTGCTACTGCTACTGCTGTTAAAAACATTTCAAAAATTTCTCTCCCAAACCCTACTCCAAAAATAAAGATTAAAAAACAAACAAAAGTGATTGAAAGTCCAATAATTTTACTTAAATGGGCAATTCTCTTTTGATAAGGGGTCTTTTCTTCTTTTGCCTCCCTAACCATTAAAGCTACCTTTCCAATTTCAGTATTTAATCCAGTTTCAGTAACTATCATTTTCCCTCGGCCATCCTCTACCATACACCCCATATAGACCATATTATCTCGGTCAGCCAAAGGTACCTCTTTTGGCAAAATTTCGACCTTTTTCTCTGCCGGAAACCATTCACCGGTTAATGAGGCTTCGTTAATTTTTAAATCATGACTCTCAATCAATCTCCCATCAGCCGGAACTTTATTTCCTGGATGTAAAAGAAAAATATCTCCGGGAACCAATTCTGATTGCTCAACTTCTTTTTCATTTCCTTCCCTAATCACAAAAGCCTTTACTTTGACTACTTTTTTTAGTTCAGCTAAAATCTTTGAGGTCTTATTTTCTTGAATAAAACCAATAATAGTATTCAAAAAAACAGCCCCAAAAATAATAATGGCATCAGTAAAATCTCTTAAAATTAGGCACAAAAAGCCAGCAATAACTAAAATATAAATCAAGGGGTTTTTAAATTGCTCAAGAAATATTCTTATTCCAGATAAGGGTTTTTCTTCTGGAAGTAAATTTTTGCCAAATTTTTCCTGCCTAATTTTTACTTCCTTTTCAGTTAAACCTTCTTTAATATTAGTTTTTAAAATTTTAGCAACCTCCTCAAAATCCAAATTGTGCCAAATATTTTCCATAAATTATCCAACTATTTTTGGAATTTGACTACCAATTAAATGGGAGATAATGATAACAAATAAAGCTAAAAATATATGTTCGGAAATTAGTTTTATCGGTTTCTCTTTTCTAACTTTAGCAATATAAAAATTAAGAAAACTCAAGAGAAAAATACCCCAGAAAATGGCCACAAAAATTGCTATCTTGAGTGGAAAAATTAAAATTGGAATGGCAAAAGTTAAAGTGAAACCGCTAACGGCTAAGAAAGTAAAAAGGGTAGTCAACCAGATTTCCCTTTTAGTATGTTTTATGTCCTCCTTTTCTATTTCAGCCTCTTCGGCCGTATGTAAACTCACCGCATCAGATAATCCATCAGCTAGGGCCATAATTATAATTCCAGCAACCACTGCCAATTTTGAGGAAGTGGCTGACCACAAACCAACAATCATTCCCAAACTAGTAATCACTGCCGTAGTCAAACCAAAAGAAATTCCGGTCATCATTTGATGAGAAAATTTCAGAGCCATTATTTCATTTTAAAATAAAAATTGGCTTTTTGAAAGCCAATTATCTGAGATTTTCGAATTCTGCGAGACTCTCCGGTTCATTTTTTTAGATAAATAATTTCTCCCTTAAAAGATTCTTTATCGATTTTCAAAATGGCAACCGATGGTTTAGATAAGAAGGGAGCAGTTGGAGAACCAGGATTGATTAATAAGACCTTTTTCTCATCAAAATTTAACTCTTTTAAATAAGATCTATGGGTATGACCAAAAATCAAGATATCGAAATTTTCTTTTTTGGTCAATTTTTCAGCCGCCGTTTTTTGTGTCAAATTAAAATGGGAGCCAAGCCAGAAAGAAAAAGAACTATGGACAGCGCTAATTTTAAAATTAAAAATTTTTAAAGAGAGGGAAGTTGGCAACTTCTCCTTTATTTCAGGAGAATCCTCATTTCCTACAACCGCAAATAAAGGAGCAATTTTTTCCAATTCCTCTAAAGTTTCTAAATTGAGAATATCCCCAGTATGAATTATTAAGTCGGTATTTTTGAAAATTTCTTTAACCTCTTTGGGTAAAATCTTCCCATGGGTATCTGAAATTATTCCAACTAAAATTTCCTCTTTTTCTGTCTTAAATTCCTGAACTTCAAAATTTTCAATTTTTGGCATAGTGGTATTTTTATAAATCACAAAAGTGATACTTTTATAAATTAAAAAAACACCAACTATTAAAATCAAAAAAATAGAAATCTTCCTACTTCTTAACCAAAAAGATCTTTCATTCATTAATTTATTTTAAACAAAAAGGATGAAATTAAAACTTTTTAGAGAGAATAATTGATAAATAGTCGACCTATTTTAGAGAAAAATCTCAATTCTATCTGCAAAAATTTTTCAATCTTCAAAAATTTTTCATTTAACCTAAATTCTAGTGTTTTGAAAAAATCTCCTTTCTAAAGAATTAAGAAAAATTCAAGCTTTTAAAAATTATGGCAAAAATAATATGGCAAAAATAAAAAGTTGCTAAATTCTCTCGAAGCGAAAATTTAGAAATCAAATTAGCTTCTTTTATTGGCCAAGTAATTCTCTTCCTTCCCTGAGGGGTTTCTTTCATTTCCCTTTTTGATTTATTCCTAAAAAAGTATCTCTTTTTTCTTTGGTGAGAGTGGATTTCTTAAAGCCAATCCAGATAAAGCACAGAGCTCGGAGAGGTTCCTCTTTAAGAATAACTGGATTTATGTTTTAGCTCCTAATATTGAAGGCTTTGCTCCTAAAAGAAAACTATTATAATCTCATTAGAGCCTTCGCCAAAATTCCCTTTTATTCTCTTATTCTCAACTTCTCCCCCCGAGGCTAAACATTGGCAAATTTCTCTAAATTTTGGCGTATTTTTCTCTTCCCTTTTTGGCCCTCTTTTTAAAATCTGCTCATTATAGAAAATTTGACTTTCAGGAGAAGGCATTCGGATTATTTTTATAATCCAAGCCCTAATATCTTAATATCTCCTCAATTATTGTTTTATTATGGGCTATTAGCCATTTTAACAATATCAATATACCTTGCGCTAGAAAAGCTTGCTAGGGAATTAGAGCAGAAGGGAATAAAAATAAACTTTTTTACTTTCTTCAGCTAGAATTTCAATCTCTGAATATTCATAATTAAATAATTTTATTTTTATCACAAATCTTTATCTTTAGGAATCTTCTTAGGAATCTTCTTAGGAATCTTCTTAGGAATCTTCTTAGGAATCTTCTCTATAAATCTTTTGCCCCCCTTTTCCCATTTAAAATCTCCATTTGCTTTGATAATCAAGTTAGCGGCCCCAACCGGATTTGAACCGGTGTTTAGTGGCTGAGAACCACTTGTCCTTAGCCTCTAGACGATGGGGCCTTTTTTAATTTTAGAAAAAAATTTAAATTTTGTCCAATAAATAAAAAAAGGGGAATTTTTGTGGAAAATAAAATGAGCAAAAGAATCCTCCCCTTAGCGAGATTTGAAAGAGCATTTACTTTCTATTCGGTGAATTTTATATGTGGTCGCAATAAAATCTTACGGATTTTTAGGGTTTAATGTCGAATTTTGAAAAATTAAAATGATTTAATATCCTCTAATATCTCTTTTGCAACTAGCTCTCATTCTCAAATCGGTTATTTTATCGCACAAGGCAATATCCCCAATTTGCCGAGCAATGCTTTGATAGCAATCGTCTTTTGCCCATTGGGCAACAATTTTTTCGCAAATTTCGGCTTTTGCTTTTTCCCTGGCATATTCTCTAAAACAATCATCTCTATTTCTCCAATCTCTTATTTTTTCACAAATTAAAGGATCATCTAAGGCAATAGAGATTTCAGCAAAACAACGGCTCCTTTGATAATCTTCCTTTATCTTTTCACATAGAGAAAGATCTTTCATTTTAATAGCAAATTCTGAATAGCAAGCTTCTTTAATTTCCGAAGATTTCATTTTTTCACACAGAGTTAAATCATTTTTCTCAAGAGCAAAGCCAAGAAAACAAATATCCTGGACAACTGTTTGACCAACCTTTTCTTCTATTTTTGTTTCTGAAAGAAGAGGTAAAAATTTACAGATTTCCTCATTTAATTTCTCTTTTTCCACCACTTCTGGTTTTCTTTCCAATTCCTGGATTTTCCTTTCAAGCCTAAGGCTTTTCTGATAAAAATGAACTCCGGAAATTAGCCCAATTATAACCAGAATTGTTAGAATTGAAATAATAACAAAATTTTTAGGCATATTGCTATAAATTTAAAAAAACTTGACCTTTGCTTCTTTAAAATGCCTTAATTTCCTCAACTATTTTTTTCATTCCCATCTCTTTTGAGCCATCAACTAAGATCAAATCTCCTGCTTTGATTTCATTTTGTAAAGCAATCCCTGCTTCTTCAATTTTTTCAAATTTAAAGATTTTTTCTTCAGCCATTCCCTTGTCAAAAGCTCCCTGAGCAATAAATTTTGCTCTTGGACCAACAGTAAAAAGCAAATTGGCATTTTTTGCTACTCTTTCCCCTATTGCCTGATGAGCTTCAATTGTATATTTACCTATTCCAATCACATCGCCCAAAACGGCAATTTTTCTCTTAAAACCCTGGATTTTTCCCAAAATTTCGATGGCTTCAATCATTGAGAAAACAGTTGCTGATTCTGAATCATCTAAAATTGAAGAGTTTTTTATTCCGCCAATCAACCTCATTTTTCCTGGTAAAGAATGATAGTTTTTTAAGGCCTGAGATATTTCTACTAAATTTAAATCAAAAATTGTTCCAACAGCTGCAGCTGCTAAAGCTGAATAAATTTGTTCTTTGCCAAATAATTTATCTAACCAAATGGGAACAACATTTCCTTTGTAATTTATCTTAAAGTTTGTGCCAGTGTTTAATTTAAGATCAGTGGCTCGAAAGTCAGCTCCCTCTTGAAAACCAAAAGTTAATTCCTTTAAATTGGTCTCATCCTTAATCTCCCTAACTGTCTCATCATCAAAATTTAAAATCAAATAGCCATGAGAGGGCAAGAGCTTTGCCAATTGGCGAATTTGAATAGTTTTCTCTTTCTCACCGGCAAAGAAATCCTTGTCAAAAGGAATATCACCA
>DAIPKT010000046.1:0-5392 GCA_036769645.1 bacterium
ATTTCTAAAACTACCTTTAATTAGATTAGATACGACCTTAATTAAAAAAAAGAGAGAAAAGAAAGAGAAAAGAGAAAGTAAACTTTCTACTAATTATTATTTTATCAAAGAACTAAAATTTTGCACCCCGCTCATTTTTAATATTTATCTTTATTTTCTTCTTTTTGAACCATTATGTCAAAAAACAAAAGGGTGAATTAACTCCCATTTTTCACTATTTCACCCTTAAATAAAAGGAAAAAATAAAAGGGAAGGAAAAATTTGTTTCCTATTTTTGCTTTGGTGGCTCTTTTATTTTATATTAATAATAGAACCACTTTTAGTCGTCACCCATAACCTGTCTGCTTTGTCTATGAATTCTGGCAGTGTTAATACTAAATCAGGATAATCACTAATCTTATCTAGAGAGGTAATAACTTGAGATTTTGAACCTGAGCTAGATTTAAGATTAAGATATATAATGTCATTATTATAAAACTCTATTCGTGTGTCGTCTGTAGAAACTTCAATGTTTATGGATCCAAGATCATCGCCCAATAGCTCCTGTATTTCCTTCATTATTTCTCTAACTTCACTGATTTTCTTTTGGTATTCTTCCTTCGCCTTCTTTATTCCTTCCTTTATCTCCTCTATTTTCATTATTTTTCCTTTTTCACCTCCTAAAGTGCTATCCTTTATATAGCATATTAATAAAATTTTGTCAATACTTCACCTTACAATACCTAAAAAATTAAAGAATCGGACCGCATTTTCAGTAGTAATTTTGATTATTTCTTCATAACTTAAATTTTTAATTTTGGCAATTTTTTCGGCAACATATTTCACATACAAAGGCTTGTTATGACTGGCTACCTGGGGTGGAGTTAAATATGGGCAATCGGTTTCAATTAAAATTTTATCTAAGGGAGTTTTTTTAATATTTTCTTCAAAATTTATTCCTTCAATATTTAAATTCTCGACAAAGCCATGGACAAGTGCTTTCTCTGGTCTATCATTTTCTTTTAAAAATTGAATTAAATCTTGGTGGGCCATTCGGCAGTGAAAAACTACTGGTAGATTTAATTCTTTTACTAAATTTAGTTGTTCAATGAGCAACTCTTTTTGCTTTTGTTTGAAAAGCTCTAATTTCCTTTTTGTTTTTGGCTTATAATAATCTAAGCCAATTTCGCCAATGGCTACTAACTTTTGGAGATTTAGCTAATTCTTTATATTTTTCATAATCAAAATCCACTTCTCCTGTTTTTACCTCAATCTCTCTTTTATCATTTTTTATTTTTACCAAACCAGTTTCCAAATGGATTGGGTGGAAACCAATTGCCGCATAAATACCTTCAGGATATTTCTCATCGACGAATTACTTCATCGGCATCCTCCTCAAATGCATTAAAATTGATATGTCCGGGTGTATCTATTAACATGAAATTAAAAACTCTCTTTGGCTTTTGGATAAGAACCCAAAATCTTCAGAAAAAGAGTGTTCTGTTTTAAAATCTCTAAAGCTTCTCGAATTGGCTTTTCTTTTCGATGACCTAGGAAATCTAAATAGAAATTGTATTGCCAAGGTTTTCCGATGATTGGCCTTGATTCCAATTTGGTCAGATTAATATCACTAACGGCGAAAATACCCAAAGCCTTATATAAAGCCCCGGGTTTATGTTTGGTTGTGAAAATGATTGAGGTTTTATCGCTGCCAGTGGGATTTTCCCAATCTTTTTTAGCAATAATAAAAAATCGAGTAAAATTTTTAATATTCCTTTCTATTCCTTTTTTTAAAATCTCCATATTATAAATCTGGGCCGCCCTTTGGCTGGCAATGGCAGCTGAATCTTTTAATTTTTTTTCTTTTAGCATCTTAACACTGCCGGCTGTATCATAAGTCGGGATTATTTCCCAATTAAATTTCTCTAAAAATTTTCGACATTGACCAAGGGCTTGAGGATGAGAATAAACTCTTTTCACTTGATTAATTTTGATATCGGGGTTAGCGATAAGACAATGCTCAATCCTCAAGGTTGTTTCCCCTGAGATTTTTAACTTGGATTTTAAAAGTAAGTCATAAGTTTGACCAATACTTCCTTCCAAAGAATTTTCTACTGGCACAATACCATAATCAGCTTTGCCCTTTTCTACTATTTCAAAGACATCGGTTAAACTCTTATAGGGAATGGTTTCAATTTGATCTTTCCAAAATTTAAAGGCTGCCTCCTCAGAATAGGCGCCGATTTCACCTTGAAAAGCAACTTTTATTTTATTTTTGGACATATTTCTCTATCTTTTCTAAAGCTCTTTTAAAATCCTCTCTTACTTTCTTTGGATAGGGATTAAATCTCTGAATATCCTTAAAAAATTGCCAGCTATCTCCACAAACCACTTCTTTTATTTCTAAAAGTTTTTGAAAACTTGGGGTATCAATTAAAGTCTTATTTATTTTCATTTTTTCTAAAATCCGACCAATAAGATGAGTTATGGCCTGGGTTTTGGCTATTAATTTATCATGTTCCTCAGGAGAGATTTCAATAATCTTTAATCCTTGCTTTCTAATCCATTTCTTTATTTGATTATATTTTTGCTTTTTAATTCGAACTGGGAAAAGAACAATCTTTAAGCCATTTAAACCATTTTTAATACTATCTGGTCCAAACAAAGGATGGGTGGCTAAAATCTCAATCTCTTTTGGTAAATACTTTTCCATTATCCTGACCGGATATTTTTTCACTGAACAAACATCAACCACTAAACTTCCTTTTTTAAGATAAGGGTTAATTTCTTTTATTACCTGAGCAAATACACTAATTGGTACTGCTAAAATAACTATTTTGCAACCAGCTGTTTCTTTCAAGCTTCTTAAATTAACTTTTGGGTTCTTAGGGAAATTTTTCGGCTTTGGTCTTGAAAAAACAATAATTTTAAATTCCCTCTTTAAAACATCAGCTAAAACCCTCCCAAAACGACCAAAACCAATTATTCCAATTGGAGAAATTTTTCCTTTGTTTTTCATCTTATTAGAGATTTTTTAATAATTTCAAATTTTGATAACTAAAATGGCCTGGATATCAATTAACATAAACAAAAGGGAAATTAAATTTTTAGCCAGAGTTTATCCAAAATTTAAATCCTTTGGAATAAGGGTTTATTAGCTCTTTCCACTTTAAATTTCCAAGGTTTTTTATCAAATTTTATCCCAAGTTGTTTAAAAATTTTCTCTGAGGTTTCTGGTAAAAATGGCTGAAGCATTTGGGCAATATTTCCCAAAATGAATAGCAAATTGGAAATCGCTACCCTTTGCTTAAGGGTTCTTTGATTTTTTTCTTTGGTGGGTAAAACAGTTATTACTTCCCAAGGTCTTTCCCTTTCAATATAGCCATCGGCAAAGCTAATTAAATCCCAAATAGCCATTAAGGCTTCATTAAATTTAAATTCATCTAAAGCTTTTTTATAATTTTCCCAGCTCTGGTCAATCTCAGGCTCAATGGCAAGGTGGCTATATTCTTGAATTTTTGTCCTCTCAGCCATGGTCAAAACCCTGGCCACCAAATTGCCCAGTCCTTTAGCTAAATCCGAATTATAACGCTCTTCAAATTTCTGATAAGTAAAATCTCCATCTTCAGTTGGTGGAATCTCCCTTAAAAGAAAATATCTCAGAGCATCAGTTCCATATTTCTTAACTAACTCAAAAGGATCAGTAACATTTCCTAAGCTCTTTGACATTTTTTGACCTCCAACCGTAATAAATCCGTGAATAAATATGGTTTTTGGCAGGGCCAATCCCAAAGAGAAAAGCATCCCTGGCCAAATTGCACAATGAAATTTTTGAATATCTTTTCCTAGACAATGGACATCGGCTGGCCAATATTTTTTGAATTCTTTGGTTTCTTTGAAATAACCAATAGCAGAAATATAGTTGGTCAGAGCATCGGCCCAACAATAAATTGTCTGAGTATTGTCATCGGGTACTGGAATCCCCCATTTTAAATTTTTTCTTGGCCGAGAAAAGCTAATATCTTCTAAGCCTTGTTTAACAAAATTGAGCATTTCATTTTTCCGACTCTCAGGAATGATTTTAATTATCTCTTTCTCAATAATCTTTTCAATTCTCTCTGAATATTTTGAAAGTCGGAAAAAGTAATTCTCTTCTTCGATGGTTTTTGGTTCTATTTGATGAATGAGGCATTTCCCATTCTTCAAATCTTTTTTGGTAATAAAAGCCTCGCAACCTGAACAATAAAGGCCTTTATATTTCTTTTTATAGATATCACCATTTTCTTTTAATTTTAACCAAACTTTTTTAACTGCTGGCCAATGTCTCTTTTTATCAGTAGTTCGAATAAAATCATCATTAGATAAATTCAAAATTTCCTTCAAATCTTTAAATCGGGCTGAAATTTCATCACAAAATTCTTTGGGAGTTTTCCCAGCTTCTTTAGCTGCCCTTGCCACTTTCGTCCCGTGTTCGTCCGTACCAGTTAAAAAAAATACCTCTTTACCCAAAAATCGGTTATAACGGGCTAAAACATCAGCCTGAATCACCTCCAAAGCAAATCCCAAGTGGGGCGGAGCATTGGTATAGGCTATACTAGTGGTGATATAAAATTTTCTCTTTTTATTGGCCATAATCTTAAAAGGAGGCTTAACCTCCTTTTATCTTATCATGATTTTAACCAAAAACAACTTATATTTCCTCCCAAACTCAATTCTCCGCATTAGCTCGCCATAGCGAATTAATGCGAACATTTAGAGAAAGTTAATAAGTACTAATTTTGATTAAATTTTAAAAATTTTTCTTAGCCATTGGTCAGGGCCAATATCCTCTGTGACTACTAGTCTCATTTCTTTATGACTTAAACCAAAGAATTTTCTTAGAAGCTCAATTTCATCCCGACAATCAAAAGGAATAATCCAAACACTATCTTGAAGACGATAAAACCCTAATTCTTTTAATTTTCCCCGAAGAGCATCTCGGTAGAATTTTTTAAGCTGAGAAATATCAAAAATGACAATTCGGTATTTTCCATCCCATTTTTTCGGTCTTTTAATTTTTAAAGCATCAATCTGGAGCCAACCGGCCATTTTCTTCCCTTTTTCAGTTAGCCTAATATAAATTTGATGATTTTTCTTTTTTATTTCAATACATCCCTGTTTCTCTAATCTTTTAAAAACCTCTCCCAATCTTTTTCTTTTTTTATATCTTTGCCATTTCTTAATATTTCTTACTAAGTTTAGTCCAAAATAAGGAGAACTGGCGGCAATATAAATTAGCCCAGCGGTAGCTAACCACAAAAGGACGTCTTTAACAATTTCTGATTTTGGTTTTTTAAAATAATATTTATATTTCATAAATTTTGAGCAGTGTGCAGAATTTTAGTTCTTTCACAATCTATCAAGAAAAGGTTTA
>DAIPKT010000047.1:0-5311 GCA_036769645.1 bacterium
ACCTTTACCTTCTTTATTTACTTTAAATAAATTTTGGGAATAAGGGCTGAAAAAGTAAAGCTCCTCTTTGAAAAAAATCATTTTTTGGGGGTTAAAACTTTGAAAATCAAATTCAAAAAATAAATCCGGCTTTTCAATTATTTCCAATTTATTTAATTCAAAAAGTATCTTAGAAATTTCATCTTTTAGAGAAAAAACTTGATTTTGGAAATTTTTTGGCAGATTAAAGACAATTTGAGATAATTTGGATACTTCTTCCCAACCTTCTTTGAGTAATAAATTTGCTTTTTTTGTAGCTTCTGGCGTTTTTAAGATTAAAAAACTTTCGGCCCGATTTAATTTTTCTTGAATTTCTTTTAAAGTAATTTCTTTCTCTTTTAATTCTTTTTTTTCTTGAAGCTGAGAAATAAAAAACCCTAAGGCTAAGAGAAAAATTAGGGCTAAAATTAAAATTAGATTTCTCTTTAATTTCGGGCTCCAACTTAGCCAAGGCCAAATTGGTGTTTTTATTTTTGGTAGTTTTGGCAATTTTAATAAAAAGGGTAGGAGGCAGGCTGTAATCTTTTTAATTAAATTTTTAAAAGCAATAAAAATTGGAACAAAGACTTCTTTTAGAGAAAACTCCTTGGGATAAAATTTTGGCGAGACAACCTCTCTTTTTTTAGCTAAAACTTCCTTAGTCAATAAAATTGCTAAACAAATTCCAGAAATATTTAAAATTTCCTTTCTTTTTTGTCTAAAAATTTCATTTAACTCTTTGGTAAAATTTTGGTAAGAGATTTTAGTAATTTCTGGCAATAAATTTTCTCTCTCAAATAATTCTAAAACCTCTTTACTTTGTACTAAAATCAGGTCACCTTCAGCTAATTTTCCAGAAACAATATTCCCAAATATCTTTAGAGGCCAGGGAGCAATTTCTTCAAATTTCAATTTCTGGTCAATGTCAATAATTCTTTTTCCTCTTAAAAGAAAAATTTTTAAATCTCCGATTTTGGTAAAATTTAATTGATAATTTTTTAAAGATAAAGCGGCAAAGCCCAAATTTCCTAGCCAGCTAACATCCCCTTTTCTGGCAATTTGTTCCAAAAAGGCATTTGCTTCTTTTAAGCTTTCTTTTAAAGCATTTTCCGGTTTTCTGATGGTTGAACGATAATATTCTTTTTGAATTACTTTAGCCAGTTTATCTAAAAAATAGATATTTTGAGGCAAAACATTCTTCAAAATACCTACCAGATATAGATTTCCCATTCTTTTCTCATAGATATTTTCTGGTTCATAACAAAAACTATCAAAGATTAAATCTGGCCTTAATTTGGGATTAAAATGAAACTCAAAAACCTGCATAGGCCCGCTGTCGCTTTTCTCTAAAACACCTGTTTTGGAGGTCCTCTAATATATTTTACTTTTTATTTAATTTGTTGTAAAATAATTTAGCTGAACTAGGACCTAAGTGTGTTGCTTTGTGAAAAGCCAGTCCTTTTATTTGCTAATTTAATAAAAATTTGTTAATTTTTTATAGGGGCACTTGGCGCAGTGGTTAGCGCGTTCGCTTCACATGCGAAAGGTCAGAGGTTCAAATCCTCTAGTGCCCACTGTTCTTTGAAAGCAAAATAGAAGGAAGGGTGATGAAAATGAGAAGGCTATTCATTGTTAATCCTCAATCAGGCCGAGGAAGAGGGCTAAGAGTTGGAAAGGAAATCGAGGAAAGTATAAATAATGAGGAAATAGAAGGAGAGATTATTTATACTAAGAAACCAGGAGAGGAAAGAATTCTGGCCAGAAAAGCCATTTTAGATGGATACGATTGTCTTTACTCAGTTGGTGGAGAAGGAACCAATAATGGAGTGATAAATGGGTTGGCAGAGTTAGGTATTCCGATAAGGATTCCATTAGGGTTTTTTCCAGCTGGGACGGCTAATGATTTCGCCAGATATTTAGGAATTCCCGAAGATGTTAAAGAAGCTCTTGAGATGATCAAGGAAAATAAGGTAATGGCCATCGATTTAGGAAAGGTTTCAGGCAAGATAAATGAGAGAATTTTTCTCAATGAGGTTAGTTTTGGATTCACTAGTCGAATTGTTCAAGTATTTGAGGATGCTAAAAGAAGATATCCATTTTTCCCGACTATAGGTCTCTATTTAGCTACCGCCTTCCCATTGTTCTTTCAGCTAAAATATTTTGAGGTAGAGATAGCTATCCCAGAAGCCAATATCAGAGATATAATAACCTTCGTGTTAATAGCTAATGGCCCAAATTGTGGAGGGATATTAAAATTTAAGTTAGCCCCTGAGGCTGACCCAGCTGACAACCTTTTAGACATCTGTTTAATTAAAAAAATGGGGATAGCTAGAGTTCTGATAGATACCTTGAGGGCGATAGGGGAAGGAACTCATCTCAATCTTCCCGAAATCTGGACCAAAGATGGAAAATTGCCTCAAACTTATTCTCTGACTATTTCTTCTCCTAAAGACCTTCCCGGTGAGACAGATGGTGAACTTTTGGTGGCTGAGAAGGAGTATCGAGTCACTGTTTTGCCAAAGGCATTAAAAGTTATTGTTCCAAATAAATAAAGAACCGACTATTTATTTCAATCTCTTGACCAGTCGGTTTTTTTTAAATTTCTAGAAGCTGCTCAATCTCTTCGACGGCTGTGATATCTTTTAGAAAGAATTTTTCCATTTTCAAGCTTTATGGTTCTAATTTTATTTTCAACCATCTGACCTCCCCAGTTCCTAAAGTATTTAGTTATTTTTGGCCACTGGATAAGCTTTTAAAGTTTCAAGAAAATTCTCAGGATCTCCTAAGGCAAACTATTTTTATTTCATCAATTTTTAGGAAGATTGCTAAACACTGGATTTTTTGGAAAAAATAAGATATTTTAAATAAAGAATTTATGGCTGAAAAATTCAGAGTTCATATTTTTGTTTCCGGATTTGTTCAGGGAGTGTTTTTTAGGTCAGAAACCAGGGCCAAAGCCAGAGAACTTGGGCTTTTTGGTTGGGTCAGAAATTTAGAAGATGGAAGGGTGGAGATAGTGGCGGAAGGAGAAAAAGAAAAATTGGAAAAATTAGTTGAATGGGCAAAGAAAGGACCGGATTTAGCTCGAGTTAATGGTTTAGATGTGGAGTGGTCAGAATCCAAAAGCGAATTTAAAAATTTTGAAATCAGGTATGATTAAATGAAAATTTATACTCTCGGAACTTCAAATAGATTAACCGAAGAATTTTTGGAAATTTTGAAAAATTATCAAATCCAAGCTGTTATTGATGTCCGGCGTTGGCCGACCTCAAAGTGGTTTGAACATTTCAAAAAAGAAAATCTGGAAAAGATTTTAGCTGAAAATAATATTGAATATTGCCATTTTGAAAAATTGGGCGGTTATCGCCGTGGAGGTTATGAAACTTATATTAACACAAAAGATTTCAGAGAAGCCTTAAAAGAATTAATTAAAATCGCTCAAAATCAACCGACAGTTCTTATTTGTGCGGAAAAACTTCCCTGGAAGTGTCATCGGGCTTATATTTCTCGAGAACTGGAAAAAAAGAAATTCGAGGTAATTCATATCATTGATAAAGAAAGAATTTGGCAGCCCAAAAAAGAACCCCACGAAATCAAACCTAAATGCCAAAAATAAACGAAAAACTATTCTCAAATTCTTAATTGGAATATCTGGGGAGTTTTGGCATAATTTTAAAACACGTCATTAAAAAGAGTCTGAACTTTCAATGGTAGAAATTGCTGGAAAATTGAATACTAATTTTAAGACAGCTTCTGAACATATTAAGCGCTTAGCCATCGCTGACCTGGTTATAAAAAGATCAGCTGGAATAAATGTCAGACATAAGCTAACAGATAGGGGAGTGAACATTCTTATATTCTTAAGAATGTTGGAATAAGATATAAGATACTTAGTATGGGAAAATCACAGTCGGGTTGAGAAAAAATATGAAAAAGCCTTTGATGAGGAATTGGATAAAAAATCCGAATTACAAACCTAATTCTTTTTAGTATCAATTCAGTAATTGAAAACAAAGAAAATGAACTTTTGAAAGATTAATTAAAGACTCCAATCTGGTCACCACCTTCTCATCAGCAAAGCTGAAGGGCTTCATCTCTCACTTTGTTTCCCAAGTCTTTAATTTTCTCAATATCCTCAATAGCCAGACTCTCTTAAATTCGCTTACCAAATGAGAACCCTCAGAAAAAGAAAATTAATCACACTGATCCAAAAGCCTCTTTCTTCTTAACCAAACTTGGAAAGAAAATTGCCCTCAAAATTCCCGAGCTTTCAAGTAAAAAATTCTTTAAATTTAAATAAAAATAGAAAATGATATAGATATAGAAAATGATATTCTCACATTCTTGAGAATATTGGAATATTGTTTTAATATTTAAATTTTAATATTCAAATTTAATATCCAAATATGAAAACAGCAAAGCAACTTGAAAGACATTTTAAGGGAGTAGCCAATCACAGAAGGATTGAGATTTTACTTTTGGTTGCTAAAAATGAGGGAATCTCACTTGAGGGTATTGCCGAAATCTTGAACTGTAATATTAAGACCATCTCTGAACACACTCGGCGGTTAGTTCAAGCCGGTCTTTTAAATAAAAAATACCAAGGAAGATTAGTCATCCATTCCCTCTCGCCTTACGGAAAACGATTTGTCCAAATTATAAAAACATTCCAACATTCTTAAGAATGTTGGAATGTTGCCTCAAGGGAAAATATAAGTATGAAAAAATTCTTTACAATTAGGGAAATGCCAAAGGTTGAAAGGCCAAGAGAGAAATTGATTTTAAGAGGGGTTGAAAATTTGAAAGATGAAGAACTTTTGGCAATTTTATTAAGGACGGGGACAAAAGAGAAAAATGTTTTAGATTTGGCAAAACAGATCCTCAGGAAATATCCAAAGAAAAAATTTTTAAAATTGAAATACCAAGATTTAATAAAAATCAAAGGAATAGATTCAGCCAAGGCTTCTACAATTTTAGCAGCTCTTGAACTAATGAAAAGAGCTTTAAAAGTAGGGGAAGACACTTTACCAAAAATTGAGTCAATCAAAGATGTCATTGCCCAATTTGGTTATCTAAGAGAAAAACATCGCGAGCATTTGGCTGCCTTATATTTAAATGCCAGAAATGAAGTTATTTTCAAAAAACATTTGTTTGTTGGCACCTTAGATGCCAACATTTGTCATCCCAGAGAAATTTTTGAACAGGCTTTAACCAATCATGCCAGTTCAGTCATTTTAGTCCATAATCATCCTTCAGGCGACCCCGAGCCTTCTAAAGCCGATTTAGAAATCAC
>DAIPKT010000048.1:0-5214 GCA_036769645.1 bacterium
CCATTCTGGGAGTTCTAATCATTGGAACTCTAATTCTTGGCCATTCCCAAATCTCAGGCCACTCTTCTTCAAACCACCTTTCTATTTCCCAAAAAGGTCTCCAGGGAATTAATGGCATATTCCTTCGCTCGCCCTCGCCTAAAGGCTTCGGGCTCGCTCAGTCAACTTTAAAATTTAAAATTAAAAGTTAAAAATTCCGACCTTTTTAATTTTTTACTCAATTATTTCAAAATTATCAACTCCAAAATTATGACATTTTGGACAACCAATTGGTTCACCAATCTCTACATCGTCTTTTCCTTCTGCCCAATCTGGCATCTCACAACTTACATACTCTGTGGCTCTTCAAGGTGATTAAAACAATTTATCTAACGGTTCTTCGGGTTCATAACCACAGACACCTGAGCGGGGAGAATTAGCTAATTGTAAAAGATAATGGTCCTCTTCTTCACTATGATATTTTTCAGCGCAGTCATCGCAGACCAATGGTGATTCATCTTCTTCATCACTACAAGTAGTACAAATCCAAGTTGCTTGTTGTCCACATTTAGCGCAATTAGATGGCGGTAAGTAATTTCTGGCAACCAACTCAATCTTTTTCTCAATAAGTTTAAAAGAACTATAAGCTATTGCTTTAATTATCAATTCTGTTGAAGAACCAAAATCGTAAATATAAGGAACGGTATCTCCTGGTTGTAGGGTTTCCATAATTATTTTTGATTTTTTTATTTCATTTCCATAATCTCCAAATAAACTTAAATGGCCACAACATTCCACCCAGACATCACGGATAAGTTTATCCAAATCCTTAAATTTCGCTGAATTATCAACTTCAACTATTAACCAGAAATTCTTCGAATATCTATCGGTGATTTGTAATCTGAGATTTCTCAAATTAGAAGATTTGCTCTTTGTTCTTTGTTGACAGCTATCTAAATGGCTAAGGATTTCCTTTTTGGAGAAATCACTTCCACAAAATTTGCACTGGCCTTCATATTTTTGAGAGTTAGTTTGAGTTTTCATGTTTTCCATTTTTGATTAATTTTATTTATATTTTTTCCAGTTTATTTTTGGTCTCTAACTTTTTTCTCTAAAATAACATCTCAAATTTTCTTCTATCCAGTCATAAATATCTATTTCCAGAAAATTCAGAAAATCCTTAAAATTTTTTTTCTTATCTAATTTAATTTCGGCTTCCTTAACAAATTCATCAAAAAGTTCTTTAATTTGTTTTTGATTTATAAACTCATCCATAAATTTTTATTTACTATCTGGTCTCTTAATATGGCTATTTATCTGAAATTTATTATAAACATTAAAAATGTATTTACAAAATTTAATCATCTTTTTATCATTTTTAGCAACTGCCTGTTTATACATTTTTATGACAAATCTTTTTCCGGCCTCCGTCTGAGAATAATTCTTCTTTATTAAATTACACTGCATACACAAAGTCTGTCCATTATCTAAGGTATTTGTCCCTCCTTTGTCTAATGGAATTATATGATCAGCGCAAAGTTCAACTCCATCTTTTCTTCCTCGCCCGCAATATACACATTTGTAGCCATCTTTTTTAAAAATTGTTTCTTTTACTTTAGGAGGAAAATCCAGCAATTTCACTTTTCTGATACGCTCAGGTTCATATCTATAGACTCCTTTTTTAACTTTTATCAGTTTGCCCTCTTGATATAATCTTCTAATTCCTCTCCAAGTATCTCGTGGTTTTTTCCCATATAATTTTAAATATTGTTCTTCAACCCAATCAACCACGGGTCCGTGTCTTAAATCTTCTCTAGAATGTTTCTTAAAATATTCCATTATTAAATCACTGATAGTTTTAGCCATATCAAAATTTAAATCGAGGTTGATTTACTTTTGCTTCCTTTAGTTAGTAACCTTTGTTTTGCGATTTCGCAATAATTTTTATCGATTTCTACTCCAATCCCCTTGCGACTAGTTTCAGCACAGGCGATTAAAGTACTACCTGATCCCAGAAATGGATCAAGAATAATGTCTCCAATGAAACTAAATAATTTGATACATCTTCTAGGCAACTCAACTGGAAATGGAGAAGGATGTCCCACTCTTTTTTTGCTTTCTCCCATAAAATTCCAAACTCCACTAGTCCAATCTATAAATTCTTTCTTAGTTATATCTGACTTTCCGCTATTTATTTTCCGCCATTTCTTTTTATAAAGAACTACAATAACCTCAACAGGAGCTATCACATAAGGAGCTCTCGCCGAAAGCCAAGATCCCCAGGCAGTTCTTTTTGAAATATTTTGCTCATTCCAAATAATAGTTGAATGATATTTCCAACCAACCTGTTTTGCAATAGTTGTTATGTCAGCACAGACACTTTGCTGGCCTCCCTTACTCTTATCAAGGGGAATATTTAAACAAAATCTTCCATCATCTTTTGCCAATTTGTAACATTTGACTAAATATTCTTTTGTGAAATTTAAATATTCGTTATAGGGAATTCTGTCATCATATGACTTATATTTAATATCAACATTATATGGTGGCGAAGTAACAATTAAATCTACCACCCCTTCTTTTATCCGGTCTGTTTTCAAAAAATCATCATTCAAAATCCACAAAGAATCTGTCTTAAAATAGATTTTCTCATCTGCATCTCTTAATACGAAATCTTTTTTTGCTTTTTTGTAATAAGTTTTATTCATTTTTAAGTTATGGCATCAGTCAAAAGTCGGCTTTGCCAGTTAAAGGCTTGGCGGGCTGGTAGACGAATTTTTTTCATCATTACTATTTCTTGGCTTAAAAGTCGCAGAAGATGAAGGTTAAATAAATCCTTTTTAGGATAAACTTTTCTATAAATCTTATGGTCCTGATTAATGTAAACCATGTTGCCTTGAGAAAATACTTCTGGTCCATCTTCACCTAAGCTAACAATTCCACAACTAATACCTAATTTTTTAATCCGAATTTTTTTGATCACTGCTGGTTTAGGAATCTCAATTTCTAATTTTTTCTCTTTTTGGGATAATCTTTCTTTAGATGGCTCTTTTTCGATTACCTCCTTTTTTATTGGTTTTTCTTTTACTTTTACCAGAGCACTACCTAATAACTGGCTACCAACTCTTTTTCTTAATTCCGTAATAGTCCGGCCGGAAGGAGAAAGATCAGGGTTTAAAATAAGGGCTTGACGAATTTTATCCAATACCTGCCTCAGTTCCTGTGAAATCTTTTTTAGATTTTTCATTTCCATTTGCTGACGAATCTCTTTCAAAACTTTCTCCAAAATTTCCCGCATCAGCTGGTAAAATAATTTATATTCAGCCGAGTCCTGAATAAAATTATTTCTGGCAGTAGTGATAGGTAAAAAATCAGCGTTAACCCAACCAGTGATTTTAGCCAAACCTGGCTGGGGCTGACGATCTAAACCAAAAAATTCTCTTTTGATTAAAACTTGTTTTACCCGACATTCAAGGCCTGATTGGTCAACCAATTTTGGGTCAGCAGCAATCACTATTTCGCCTTCAATTGGACCATAAAGTGTTTTAACATTAATTGGTATGGTCCGGCCAGGAATAAATTTTGGAGTAATCAGCTTTCCATTAAGATAAACAGAGAATTTCTTGGCTCTCAAGGGGATTGATTCTTTTAGGTATCGCTCTACTTCTGATAAATTAAATTTCTTTTTCAGTTTAGATAAAACTACTTTTGTACCCCGCCCATCTAAGGGAGTGGCTTGCTGGCGGGTAATTGGCAATTCCCAAACAGCATCTTTTTGCCAATCTTCCCTATCAAAAATAACCGTATAAACAAATTTGCCCTTTCTTGATTCAACTTTAAATTGGTCAGCCGCTGAAAGGACGGCAAATTTACCAATACCAAATTGACCAATTCTCTTTCTGCCAAAACGAGGAGAGATATTATGAATTCTTTTTTCTTCAGAACCAACAGTAAAAAATTGTTCCAGTCCTTTTTGGTTCATTCCACTGCCATTATCTTCAACTAAAATTTTTTCCGGGGAGATTGTGATATAAACTTTTGTCGCATCAGCATCATAAGCATTGTTAACCAGTTCCCGGAGCAACTCAATACTTTCAATATACATCCTTTCTCCCAAAGTAAGGAGATGTGATTTCTCAACTAAAACTTTAATTGTTTTTTGTTTTAGCATAAATTACTTCCTAACTCTTACCTTGGCCGGTCTTAATAGCCGACCGTTGATTAAATAACCTTTCTGGACTTCTTCTAATACTATACCACTTTCTTTTCCTTCTACTTCCACTTCTTCAATTACTTCCTGAAAATTTGGATCAAACCTCTCCCCTACTGATTTTATCTCTTCCACTCCCTGACTTTTCAAAAAATCCTCAATTTGATTTTTTATCAATAATAAACCTTTTATATTTTCATCATTTTTTAAATTTTCTGGTAATTTTTTCTCAGCCAGCTCAAAATTATCCAAAATTGGCAAAATTTTTGAAATTAATCCAATATCAGCATATTTTATCAGCTCTCCAATTCTCTCTAATTCTTCTTTTTTGTAATTCAATAAATCTGCCCTCGCCCTCTGCCAGCCAGCCAAATATTCCTCTTTTAATTTCTGACATTCCTCCAATTTCTTTTTTAGTTCTTCCATACTTATTTCTTTTTGTTTTTCTTTTTCCATATTTTCCATATTCCAAAATTATTCCAACATTCTTAAGAATGTGAGAATGTTCTCTTGTCTTAAAATTTTTCCAGAAGTTTTGTTAAAGAATTCATTAAGCTAATATTCCTTTCATAAGCCATTCTTTTTGGCCCCAAAAGGGAGATTATTATCCCCTCATCATCTGGCAAAGAACACTTAGAAGTTATTATACTAAAATCTTTTGCCTTCGGAAAGGGGTTTTCTTTGCCAATATAAATTTTAATTCCCGAATTTATCTCAAAATCTTCAATGCCTGCCTCAAGATTTTCTAAAAGTTTTGTAAAGTTAATAATATATTCTTTTTCTCTGAATTCTGGTTCTTTTAAAATTTCTTCCCAACCTTCTTTCCAGAAAATCTTTTCTTTTTTAAGATAACTTAAAACTAACGCCCGAGAAGCGAGAGCCAAATTTTTGGTTAAGGTCTGAATAAATTTGATATCATCTTCAATTTCTTTTTCAAACCAATCCCCTATTTCAAAATCCTCGAGTTCTTTTTCTAATAAACAATCAACAAAAAATCGATAACCTTTGTCAGTGGGAACTCTCCC
>DAIPKT010000049.1:0-5114 GCA_036769645.1 bacterium
CAAAACCATACTCACTACAAATTATATCTATATAAGCTTTATAGATTTTCATAAGTCGGCTTCAAAATAGTACTATTTGCTGTTGTAAAAATTGCTTTATTCTTAGTTCTGCTAAATCACAATATTTCTTTTCTATATCGTAAGCTATGTATTTTCTATTTGTTTTTAATGCGGCAATACAGGTTGTCCCACTGCCAACGAAAGGATCCAATACAACTTCATCTTCAAAGGTGTAGAGTTGTATCAATCTATACGGAAGCTCAACAGGAAAAGGAGCAGGATGGCCTACCTTTTTAGCTTTTTCTGCTGGAAATGTCCAAATGCTTTTAGTAAACTCTAAAAATTCATTTTTTGAGATAGTACTTCTCCTTCTCTTTGGGTTTTTTCGAGTAAAGGTGTTTTTGCAAAACACCAGAATGTACTCATGAGTATCTCTTAATACTGGATTATTTGCTTTTAACCAGGTGCCCCAAGCAGTGGAAGGACTTGCACTAGAACCTTTATTCCAAAGTATTTCTCCTCTCATTAGAAAACCAATCTTAAACATGTCTATGATAATAAAACTATGGAGAGGAATATAGGGCTTTCTTCCTAAATTGGCAATATTTATACAGGCCCTACCACCGGGAACTAGCACCCGATAGACTTCCTTCCAAACCTTCTTTAAAAACTCTCTGTATTCTTCTAGAGAAAGATTTTTGTCATAATCTTTCCCTACGTTATATGGTGGCGATGTGACCATTAGATGAACAGAATTATCAGGCAATTCTTCCATTCGCTCACTGGATTTACAAAAAATTTTATTAAGAAATGGTGCTGGTATAGAATTTTCGATATATTTAATTTCTTTCCGTTCTCTTAAACCCTCGTATAATCGGCCAGCATAAAACACACTAGAGTCGTGATTAATTCTTGCCGGAGAACCGAATGAACTTGTTTTAGTACTTTTTGTATTCTTATTATTTTTCATTTTTTTATTTTAGTTTTATTCTTCTTTCCAATAATCAACCCATTTTTTATAGGGATTGTAATCCACTTTATTTTTTTGCCAGCATATTTCAATAAATTTAGTTTCTTTGAAATTAATTAGTTGAAATAAAGCCTCTTTAGTAATTTCCACACCTCTCGGATTTGTCCCTGGTTTAGGAAGTTTAATATATTTCCCACGGCCTATTTGGTTAAATAATCTTCTCTGAGCTTCTAAAGGTATATAATAAAATCCTCCCTGGGAATTCCAACTTATTTGGATTAACAAAATATCGCTATGGGGATAATAATTTTCACGAAATTCTTGTGCTTTTTGTGCGTCAACTGTCCATATTAATTTAACGCGGCTAAATTCTTTACTGGTAATTGTTTTAATAGAGATGGGCTGGCTAAATACTTTTACATCAACTTCTGGTTCAGTAATTGGGATATCTGTTTTTACATTTTCTTCTCCAAATTTGTAAATTAGTAAAGCAACTATTATTCTTTCACGGAGAGAACCTACTTCCATTCCAACCTTACCAGCTCTTGAGCTTTCTATTTCAGCGAGTTGAAACAAATACGGTAAACGCTTTTTAATCTTATCTATGAGTTTTTTATCTTCAAATATTTTTGCTAAATAATTTAACATTTTTTATTTTACCTCAAAAAATTTAATACGGCGATCCTTCCATTTTGCAAAACTCTAAAAATTTCTTTAGCCACTTTCCGCAGAACTCCTAAATATTGCCCATAATTTTTGAATACTCCTTTGTAATCAAAGGGGGCATTAAAATATGGCGGAGATGTAACCATTAAATGAACACTCTCATTAGGAATTTCTTCCATGACCATACAATTTCCAATTATTAGCTTATGAGTTGTCGGCATAGTTTTTAACGAGATTACCAAAATTTTGGATATTTTTTTCTCGCCAATTAAATAATTTTTGTTTTTGAGAATTTAATACTTCTTCTTGCATATTTTAACTTTCAACAATTTCTTCGATCTCTTGGCAGATAATTTTTGGGACACCATCGCGATTATCAACCCGGCCTTTTATCATGACAATTTTATTTTCTTGAAATATTCCGGGATTTCTCTCAATAATTCCCGGAAAAACCACCACCTCAATTTTAGTACTTTCATCTTCCAACTGAGTAAAAAACATTGGTTTGCCATTTTTGGTGATGATTTTTTTGATTGAAGAAATTACTCCACCAATCCTGACTATTTTCCCAGTTAAATCTTGGCTAATTTTAGCCAAAGGCAAGACCTTCTTTTCTAAAACCTTTTTAAAATCCTCAATCGGATGGGAGGTGACAAAAAGACCTAAAAGTTCCTTTTCCCAACCTAATTTTTCGGCTTTGGTTGCGGCTCTGGTTGGGGCTAATTGAAAACCGGCTCTTTGGTCCAGTCCCTCAAAGAGACCTCTTTGCCCTTCCAATTTTACTCTTTGAGTTTCTCTGGCTGTTTCTAATAACCTTTCCAAATTGAATAAGAGTTGATTCCTTTCAGCTAAATTATCAAAGCAACCTGCCTTAATTAAACTCTCTAAAGATTTTTTATTTAAATCTTTAGAGCTAACTCGAGTAACAAAGTCAAAGATTGAGCGATAAGGACCGGAATTTTTTCTCTCCCTGACAATGGCCTCAACCATATTATAGCCAACATTTTTTATTGCCAATAATCCAAAGCGGATTTTATTTGGTGAGACAACGGTGAAATTTTCCAGACTCTCATTAATATCCGGAGGTAAGACCTCAATTCCCATTTTCTTAGATTCTGAAATCAAAAAACCAATTCGCTCGGTATCAGCCTTTTCGGAAGTCAAAAGAGAAGCCATAAATTCGACTGGAAAATGGGCTTTCAAATAGGCAGTTTGGTAGGCAATAAGAGCGTAGGCGGCGCTATGACTGCGATTAAAACTGTAACGAGCAAATGGCTCGATCCAGTGCCAGATCTTCTGAGCGATCTCTTCTGAAATTTTATTCCTTTTACATCCCTCAATAAATTTTTCTTTCTGGGCTATCAATAATTTTCTGATTTTCTTTCCAATCGCTTTTCTTAAAACATCAGCCTCAGATAAAGTAAAACCAGCTAATTCCTGGGCAATTTTCATCACCTGTTCCTGGTAAATCGGAATATTGTAAGTTGATTCCAAGATTGGTTTCAATTTTGGATGCAAATACTCAATTTTTTTCTTTTTATGTTTTCCGGCAATATATTCTGGGATTAAAGCCATTGGGCCTGGTCGATAAAGAGCGACCATGGCAATTACATCTTCAAGTTCAGTTGGTTTTAATTGCTTGAGATATCTTCGCATTCCTTCTGACTCAAGTTGAAATACACCTACGCAATCTCCTTTTTGTAATAATTTAAAAGTTGCTTTATCATTTAAGGGAATTTTTTCAATATCAATACTGACTCCCTGAACTTTGTAAATTCGAGATAGCGTATCTTCAATAATAGTTAAATTTTTTAATCCCAAAAAATCCATTTTTAAAAGGCCTAAATCTTCAATCGAACGCATTTCATATTGAGTGACAATAGCTTTGTCGTCTTGGGTGGGGTGTTGGAGAGGCACGATATTGTCCAGGGGTTCCTTGGAAATTACCACTCCGCAGGCATGGGTTGAAGCGTGTCTAGCACAACCTTCCAATTTTTTGGCAAAATCAATTAATTTTTGAGCTTTTGGGTCTTCTAAATAACTTTGGCGGAATTCCTCAACCCTGGCTAAGGTTTGATCCAAAGTTAGACCAAAAGGAATCATCTTGGCAATTTTGTCACAATAGGAATAAGGATAGCCCAGAGCCCTTCCTACATCCCTGACCACTGCTCTAGAAGCCATTGTTCCAAAAGTGATAATCTGGGCGACTCTATCTCGGCCATATTTTTGGGCGACATAATTTATTACTTCGTCTCTTCTCCGGTCAGTAAAATCAAGGTCAATATCTGGTGGTGAGATACGCTCAGGATTAATGAAACGCTCGAACAAAAGATTGTATTTTAAGGGATCAACATTAGTAATATTAAGGAGATAAGCAACTAAAGAGCCTCCTACTGATCCCCGGCCCGGGCCAACCACAATTCGATTTTCTTTTGCCCAATTGACAAAATCCTGAACAATTAAAAAATAGGAAGCAAAGCCGGTCTGTTTAATTACTCCCAATTCATAATTCAATCTCTCCAGGACTTCCTTACTTGGTTTTTCTCCATATCGCTTTTTTAGACCTTGATAACAAAGCTCTTCCAAATATTCATCTGGCAATTTCCCGTTTGGGGTTTTAAATTCAGGGAGTTTAATTTTCCCCAATTCAAATTGAAAATTAGAGAGCTCAACAATTTTTTGGGTATTTTCAATTGCTTCGGGTAGATTCTTAAAGAATTCAACCATTTGCTCCGGGCTTCTCATTGAGAAATCATCTTGTTTCATGGTCAATCTTTCCGGGTCATTTTGGTCGGCTCCAGTGTTAATTAGCATCAAAATATCTTGAGCCTCAGCATCTTCTGATTTTAGATAATGGGAATCGCAAGTGGCAACTAAAGGGATGCCGGTTTTTTCAGAAATAGAAATTAATCCTTTATTGACAATTTTTTGATCCTCAATTTTTGGATGATGTTGGATCTCTAAATAAAAATTATCTTTGCCAAAGATTTCCTGATATTTTAAGGCTAATTCTTCAGCTTCTTTTATCTTTTTTGCCAAAATTAGTTTTGGAATTTTTCCCTGAAGACAGGCCGATAAGCCAATTAAACCTTTTGAATATTGGGCTAATAATTCCTCATCAATTCTGGGTTTATAATAAAAGCCATTAAGGTGGGCCTTGGTAATTAACTTAACTAAGTTTTTATATCCCTCTTCATTCTTGACTAATAAAACCAAATGGTATCTTTTATCATCAATATTTGGCCTTTCCTGGGTCATCCTTTCAAAAGCCATATACATTTCGGCACCAACAATTGGTTTAATATCCCTTTCTCTCGCCTTTTTGTAAAATTCCACTGCTCCGTAAATATTTCCGTGGTCAGTCAGGCCAACCGAATTCATTCCCAATTTTTGAACATAATCTAAAATTTCATCGATTTTGGGAAGGCCATCAAGTAAACTATAATGACTATGAACATGAAGATGAGTAAATTTCATA
>DAIPKT010000050.1:0-5106 GCA_036769645.1 bacterium
TACCACTGGTGGAGCAAATGTAATGGGTTCTTTTCCTTATCCGCCCAGTGGAATTATAGAAATTGATTATGAATTTATTTAAAATAAAGAAAAGAGTAATATGAATGAAAGTTTAGTTCAATGGGTTTTGTTAAGGAGACCTGAATATTTACAGGAAAAACTCGGCTTTAAATTAGAGAGAAAGCTTGGAGAGAATTTTGTTACTGAACAGGGCAGTATTGACTTTGTTTTTGAAACAAAAAAAGAGATATTAGTTATAGAACTTGAAACAGGTATTGACAATAAAGCGAAATTTGAATACTGCACCAAACAGGTAGAGAGATACAAAGATATTGAGTTTATTACCGAGAAGCCCCGAAAATTCATTATTCTGTATGATAAGGAGAATACATCCCCAAGATTTGTTAAATCGCTAAACGATTTTTGTAAGAAATTGGACATCCTATTACGGACTTATTCGATCCTAGATGTTCAAGAACTGTATAAGAAATGTTTAGAAGAACTCAGTAAAACTACAGGAATATATCTTGGTTCACCTGTGGCAATGGACATAGTCTATCTTCGCTGGCTCAATAAAGTTATTAAGCCTTTTTATGATAAACAGGTTGATGCGTTGCCCCTTAACTTATTAAAAAGTGTCTTTAAATCTAGAACAAGTTTTGGTGTATATACATCTTTGGCAAAATATTTTGAATTGATAGAAGAAAAGCAAAACGGAATGATAGGATTAACAGATTATGGCAGACGGTTTAAGGACAATTATAATGCTGAGATAATCCAGTCAAGAGCCACTATGCCCGAACTAAGCATCGAACAAAAAAGAGTTCTGTTAGAAGTTTTAGTGAATGGAGTTTTTACTAAAAGCAAAGTGAACATATACTATTTTCTTAGATTCGTACATCTTACTAATGGTGATTGGTTGCCTAAATCTGGTACTCCTGAAGACACAGAGAAATTGAAATTCATTAATTTTCTATTTGGCAGGAGTTATCGGTGGACTACTGTAAGGGAACTTCTTTTATTTACCTGTAATCAATGCGAAGAATTAGACCTGGTAGAAAGAATGAAGCTTTCTAATTCCAAGTATGACAGAGTAGTTTTAACAAGCTTAGGATCAAGGATTCTTGGATTTTTGGAATTATACTTACACTTAAGGAGGGAACAGATCCAAATACCGTTACAAATATAAATTATCCAGAATGTTAAAACAACGTTTCCTAAAAAATTTTAAGAAAAATAAAGAAGGTTTATATGAAATTTATGACAGGTTTTCCTTTGACACTCTTTTTAAATTGCTATTAAACAATGGGTTTGAACCCGAAGATGCATTAAATTTTATTTTAACTAATTGTGCATTAAGTACTCTTGTGTTTCAGGAAAGAATTTATAAAATTTACGATTATAGTCTAAAATTCCAAGAAGAAACGCATAAAAAATTTACTGAGAAATATGGTGGGAGAGTATTTTATGTTATTTCGATTAAAGATAAACAAGGAAGGAAAATAATCTATAATCAGGAGGTAATTGAGGAAATTAAAAGCGAGATTAAAAGACTTAAAAATTTATGAAACGAGATACTCATACAATTGATGCTACTGGTAAGGTTCTTGGTAGATTGGCTTCTGAGATTGCCGTATTGTTGCGTGGTAAACACAAGCCTGACTTTGTTCCCTATAAAGATATGGGTGATTTTGTAATTGTAAAAAATGTTGAAAAATTAAAAATTACTGGTAAAAAACTGGAAGAAAAAAAATATTTTCGTCATAGCGGATATTTGGGAGGAGTAAAATTTATTCCCCTGAAAAAACTTTTTAAAGAAAAGCCGGCCGAAGTCTTAAAAAAAGCAGTTTATGGAATGCTACCCAAAACAAAATTAAGGGCAAAAATGATAAAAAGACTAAAAATAGAATAATTATGAGAAAAACTAAAAAAACAAAAAAAGAAAAAACCATTGAAAAACCAAAGGAAGTAAAAGAACCAGCGGTGAAAAAAGAAATTGAAAAACCTTCAGTGGTAAAGCCAGAAAAATATTTTGAGGCTGAAGGGAGAAGGAAAACAGCCGTGGCCAGGATTCGACTTTTTACTCGGGGTGAAAAAACTTTTTTGGTCAATGAAAAACCTTTGGAGCAATATTTCCCAATTCTTGAACTTCGACAAATTACTCAAGCTTCCCTTGAAAGAATGAAATGCCTTAATAAATTTAGAATTTCAGCTCGGGTCAAAGGAGGAGGTTTAAAAGCCCAGGCCGAAGCGATAAGGCATGGAATAGCCAGGGCCCTGGTTTTGTTTAACCCTAATTTTCGAAAAAGATTAAAGGCAGCCGGATTTTTGAGAAGGGATCCGAGAATGAGGGAAAGAAAAAAATTTGGACTAAAAAGAGCCAGAAGAGCCCCCCAGTGGCAGAAACGCTAAATTATCGAATAACAAATTAGTTGCGAATATACGAATAATGAATAAAAAATTAAGAAAAAAAGATATTCTCTATCCAGACTTGAGTTATAAAATTGTAGGCTGTGCATTCAATGTTTACAATGTATTAGGTAGTGGGCATTCTGAGAAATATTACCAAAGAGCTTTGGCTGAAGCTTTTTCTCAGGCGAGTTTAGGCTTTCAAGAACAAATAAGTTTTCCATTGAAATATCACTCTAAAATTATTGGAAGAAATTTTCTAGACTTTTTAGTTGAGAATAAAATTGTTGTAGAGATTAAAAAGGGAAATAGATTTTCAAAAACTCATATTGATCAAGTAATAGAATATTTAAAAATGAGTAAATTAAAACTAGCCATTTTGATAGATTTTGGTTCTGAAGGAGTTATATTTAAAAGAATCGTCAATTTTAATAATTCGTAAATTCGCAATAAATTCGCTATTCGTTAATTCATGTTAAAAGAACTCATCGATAAATTTTATTTGGATAGGGAAAAAGAAAAAAGGGAGAGAAGAGAAAAAGAAAGAACTCAATTTTATATTAGTGAGGCGGGAAAATGTCCCAGAAATATTTTTTTTAGATTTAAACAAGCTCCAGCTAAAGAAATTGAAGCCGAAAGATTAAGATTATGGGAGCATGGAAATTATATCCATCAACTAATTTTAAGACCCCTTTTTAGCCTGAGATTAGTCAGGGCAACCGAAGTTGAGATCTCACCCCAAGAAATCATTACTGGCCGAGCTGATGCCATAATTTCCCTTAATGGCGAACCCTATGTTTTGGATATTAAAAGTATTTCCGGAAGAATAAATTTGGAAAGGATGTTAGAACCAAAATTGGAAGATTGTTATCAAATCCAACTCTACCTTCACTATTTTGGAATTAAAAAAGGAATCTTACTTTATCTCAATAAAGATACCCAAGAAATAAAAGAATTCCCTATCAATTACAATCAGGAATTGGTAGAAAAACTTTTGGTAAATTTTGAGAAATTAAGGTTAAAAATTGAATCAAACATTATTCCCTCAAGATTAATCGATTTTCCAGAAAATTGGCAATGCTCCTATTGTGAATTTAAAGAACTCTGCGCCATTGCCTCAGCTGGTGAAATGAGCTGGTCTGATTTTAAGGCAAAAATAGAACCTCAAAGTAAATAAATTATTTCTTAATCAAATCTTGGCCGAAAAACTTGGCAATTTTCAAGCAGGGTCTGTCATCTTGGTTCGTCTTTGGCGATGGTAGCAGATTTTAACTCTCTTTACCCCAATATAAAAGATTTTTAGCGGATTAATTTTTCTGAGTCATAAAGATTTCCTTTACTCAAAATATATAATTTTTTATTGCTTTGATTAAAATAAATTTTTGGGTCAGCCCCTACGCCAAAATTTGGTCTGAGGGGAATATCCCAGGTTTGAATTCTGTCTCGGTCGTCAATTTCGACGATTTTTAAATAATCACCCGAATTAAAAATTAAATAATCTGAATTTAACCAAAAAATATCTCCAATTTTTTCTGAAAGCCTGATTAAAAACAATTTTTCACCAGCTTTTTTTGTTCCTTCAGCTTTCAAAAACAAAATCCAAATTTCCGAGTTTGAAAAGAAGACCAATTTTTTATTATCAGGAGAGATTTTTAAATCGTTTATTCCCTCAAAGAATTTTTCAAAGGATTTTAATTGAGGAATAAATTGATATAAAATTTGGCCCTCTTTTAGAAAAATAAAGTTTTGAAATATTTCTAAAGCATATTCAGTCTCTAGCTTGACTGGGAAAGATTTTTCAGTTAATTTTTCTCCATTTTTAAAAAAATGCCCAAAATTATCTAGATGATAAACATCGTTATTGATTTTTTTAGAAGTAATAATATTTTCTCTTGGTAACTCCTCCTTTAATATCTTCTCAGTTAAAATCGGTGGAAATTTATCCAATTTTAAAATAAATTTTTTTTCTTGAGGGGACCATCCGCCTTTGGTGAGGGGAAGGATGGTGGGTGGGCTGGAGTCTTTCATTCTGATATCTAAATAAATTTCTTTTGAGTCTTCGGAGAATTCCAAATTCATTAAATCTGCTCCCGAGGGGCCCGCTGAGGCGGGAGGGTGGAGGGGGGGTATGTAGTTTGAGTAAACATCCACTTCTTGAATTAAATGGCTTTTAATGTTTCTCTCAAGGTCAAAAAGTTTTAAAGCCCATAATCCTTGCTCATTAACCTCAGATAAGATTATTTTTTTCTCATCAGGTGAAAACCAAAGATTCTTTACCTCTTTAGTTAAAATTTCAAAATTTGGATTTTTCAGAAATAAAACAATATTTTTGACCTCGGTAACCTCTTTTTCTCTAATTTCTAAATTTTTTTCCCAGACGAAATATCCCTCTTTTTTTACTTCTACTTTATATCTTTTTGGTAATAAATTTTCAATCAAGGCTGAGCCAAAGAAAAAATCAGTTTTTTTGACCAATTGACCATTAATATAAATTTCCACCGCTTTTGGTTCGGCTTTTAGAAAAAGCCCGCCAGTTTGGGTCAGTCTTTTATTTTTAAAATCAAATCGGTAGCCCTGGGAATAAAAAATAGTTGTTGGGGTTATTAAGAGAAACAAAAGCAAGCAAATTAAAAATAAAATAGTTCGGGTTCGTTTGGTCATATTTGAGAGTATTGAATAATTAAAAGCAAATTTCTT
>DAIPKT010000051.1:0-5060 GCA_036769645.1 bacterium
TCTTATATTCCGGGTCATACAAAAAAGATTGCTCATGATTCAAACACCCAACTGATAATCCAAGGAGATGATAAATTTGGCCCATCCAGACAGTATCTCTTCTGGCTAAATAATCATTAACTGTCACCAAATGACATCCTTTTTTTTCTAGAGCATTTAAATATAAAGGTAAGGTAGCAGCCAAAGTTTTTCCTTCACCGGTTTTCATTTCGGCAATCTTTCCCTGATGTAAAACAATTCCTCCGATTAACTGACAATTATAATGCCTTTGTCTCAAAGTTCTTTTGGCTGCTTCTCGGACTAAGGTGAAGGCTTCTGGTAAAATCTCATCTAAGGTTTCTCCTTTTTTAAGTCTTTCTTTAAATTGAGCAGTTTTTTCCTTTAATTCCTCATTAGAAAAACTTTCAAAGTTTTTCTCAAGGGAATTTATTTTCTCAATCAAGGGCTGCAATTTTTTCAAATATTTCTCATTAGCATCTCCAAAAATTTTAGTAATTATTGACATATTTCCAATTGTATATTAAAAATTAAAAATTTTCAATATAAAAAGAGCTTAAAAAAGCTCCTTTTTGTTTAAGGGACTTTAAATAGTTTCTATTTTACTTCTTTTGGCAAAATAGCTGAGGAAAAATGGATCTCGGGAGAATAATATTTTGTTTTAAGATTTAATTTTTTAAATTTTTTCTCGATTTCTTCAAAAGTGATTTTATCAAAGTCAATTTTTTTTGAGCCGAAAGAAAAGGTATGCTCATCGAAGGGAAAACAACCAACAAAGGCCTTATGAACTTTGGAAAAAGGAAAAATTTTTCTTAATTTTTTTCTCGCTTTTTTTGCAAACCTCTCTTCTAAATAGGCGGTCTGGAAGGCAGCTACACCATCTTCTTTTAAAGCCTTAAAGGTAGCTCGATAAAAGGCACTTTTCCAGAGCTTAATTGAGGGACCAGATGGATCTGTTAAATCATCAATTATTAGGTCAAAAAAATTATTATATTTTTTGACAAATTTTAGGCCATCTTGATTAAATATTTTCAATCTCTTATCTTTAAAGGCGCCTTTTGAAACCGAAGGTAAATATTTTCTTGAAACTTCAATCACTTTTTTATCAATATCAACAAGATAAATTTCTTTTACCGGATGCTTTATTACTTCCCTTAAAACTCCTCCATCTCCTCCACCAATAATAAGAACCTTTTTTGGCTCTTGATGATAAAGCATACCAGGATGAACTAACATTTCATGGTAAACAAATTCATCCTTTGTGGAAAGTTGGATCAATCCATCAAGAACCAAAATCTTCCCAAATTCCTTTGTTTCAAATATCTCAATTTTTTGGAATTTGCTTTTTCCAACAAAAAGTTCTTTTTCAATAACAACGCCCCAAGTGGAAGCCGAAGGTTCGGTTGGAAATTTAAAATCTTCAAAAAACCAATTTTTTCCAAAAAGAAATTTTCTTTTCATGGAATTCCCCTTTTTATCTCTTTAATTTTAATTTTTCTTGGTTTAAATTTCTTTTTTAAATAATCAAAGGCCTTATGGGGTAAAGTTCTCTCACCACAGGTATAAATGTCAATGGCCAAATAATCAAATTCCGGCCAACTATGAAGGGCAATATGACTTTTAGCCAATAAAACAAATCCAGTTATTCCCTGAGGTTTAAATTTATGAATGGCAATCTTCAATGGAATATTTTTAGCTGCTCTGGCTGCCTCAATTAAAATTTTCTCGATCTCTTTCGAGTCTTCTCTGATTTTTCCTCCCCAACATTCGGCAATTAAGTGAATACCAGCATATTTTATTTTTTTTGTCTTGACCCATTGAGTGGATCTCTTTGTTTTTTTGTTCATCGATTTTAGTTAATCACTTACTTTAGGAAAGCTCTTAAAAATTCTTTCCCAAAGCGAATTGGCAGTTTTAATCTACCTAAAAACAAAGAGCAAAACAAAAAGTGATTAACGAATTAATACCCGATTTTTAATTTTCTTTGCCTTAAAAAATTTTTTTGTAAAATTTATGGCAATTTTGTGGTCAAATAATTTACAAAAGAATATATTAATATAGGCAATATTTTCTGACTCTAAAAAATGGCCACTGATTGAGCTTCCAGTAATAAATTGAAAAAATGAATATCCTTTATCCCAAGCGGTATTCTCTCCAAATCTCTTTATAACTGGTTTACCATATTTTTTAATTTTTAACAAATCGCAAATTTTATTTAAATATTCCAAAATTTTTTTCTTTGAGCGAATAATCTTTGGATTACAATCTATCAAGTCTAATATTAATTCTTGGCCATAAATTTTTTTCATAGTCCTTCTTCTACTATCCTCCCATTTCGCCAAAACCTGGCCTGGGGAGCCAATTTCAATTCCTTTTTCAAAACTCTTGCCCTTCTTTTAGTTTGGGCAGCTAATTTTTCTTTATATTGTTTTAATTCCCTTTGCAATTCATCTTTAACTTCAACTACTGCTAATTTCAAATCTTCTCTCTGGGCAGTTGCCCTCAAACTCCTTTTTGGAAACCTCATTTGGCATTCGGCCCAGAAATAAGGTCCTTTTTGGTGATGGCGAGTAATTTTCCCAATTTCCACCCAAGCCTCAATTCTTGGTTTTCCTTTTTCAAAAAAATGATTAAAGTATTCTCTGGTCTGAAAAGTTTTGGCAAATTTCTCTAAATCATTAATTTTTTCTTCAATAAAATTTTCAAGGCTTCGATTTAATTTTAGATTTTTTCTCTTAATAACGATTTTCATTACAAAATTATATCAAATTATTTTAAAAAATAAAACCCTCCCGCTTTTCCTCCCGAAATTATTTCTAAAAATTAAATTCTTTACTATTAAAACAAACTAAAACTTACTTGTTAAGTTGAAAAGCGGTAGGATGAAGATTTTACTTTTTCTTTTTCTTTTTCTTTGCCATGAAAGTATAAATTTTTTAGAAAATTCAATGCAAATAGTCGACCACTACTTGCTTTCCTACCTTGGAGGTAGACAAAAATTTAAAAAGATCTTTTTTATTACTTTATTTTTTCACTTCAAGAAAGTTTGTCAAGTGTGGATAAGTCAAAATCTCAAAATTTTTCTTTTTTAAAAGCTTAAGTATTGGATTTCTTCTTCTAATTCAATTTTAAATTTATTTTTTACTTTCTTTTTTATTAATTTTATTAATTTTTTAACATCTTTTGCTTTCCCATTTCCTAAATTCACAATGAAATTGGCATGTTTTTCCGAAATTTTTGCATTGCCAATTCTTTTTCCTTTTAATCCACATTTTTCAATCAAAAATCCGGCATAAAAATTCTTTGGATTCTTAAAAATGCTTCCAGCTGAAGGAAAATTCAAGGGCTGAGTTTCCTTTCGGTAATTTAAATACCTTTTTATCTTTTCTTTGATCTTCATTTTCTTTCCTTTTTTTAACTGAAGACTGGCAGAAAGAATTATTAAATTTTTCTTTTTCTTAAAAATACTATCTCGATAACCAAATTTACAATCTTTGTTTTTAAAAATTTTAATTTTTTCATCTTTAGTATCAAAAACCTCAACTTCTTTAATAAGATCTTTCATTGATTTTTTAAATGCTCCAGCATTTCCATAAATTGCCCCCCCAATCGTTCCCGGAATTCCCACCGCCCACTCCATTCCAGTTAGATTATTTTTTAATGATAGCTCTACTAACCGATTTAAGGCTAAACCTGCTTCAGCAAGAATCCTATTATTTTTGATTTTTGATTTTTGATTTTTGATTTTTATTACTAATCCATTATATCCTTTATCCGAAACCAAAATGTTACTTCCTCCTCCCAAGATAAAAAATGGCAAATTAGATTTCTTTGCCATCTGAATTGCCTTAGTTAAATCTTCTTTCGTCTTTGCTACAAAAAAATATTTTGCTGGTCCACCAATTCTAAAAGTTGTGTAATTTCTTAAAAATATATTCTTTTTGATGTCAGGTAATAATTTCTCAATATTCATCTCATTAGAAATCTCTGTCTTTTTAACAGGGTCAATTGTTTTATTTTACCAAAAATTTACTATAATATAATTGGGCCGGGAGGAGAGTACTCACAAAAGTCTTAGAATTGGAGTTAACTCTCCCGGCCATTTAGTTTGACACCGAAAAACAGCAGCAGGCCTTGCTCGAGGAAGGCCTGCTGTTGGCTTAAAATTGGAGCTCCCTTTCGGGGCACTCACAAGTAAATATTAGCAAACCCAAAACTACTTGTCAATACTTACTTTTCTAGCAGTAGGTAACATCTAACTATTTTTCCAATTACCTCCGTCTAATTTAAGCCATGGCTAAAATTACGCGAAGATATTATAATTTAAAAAATTTTCTTAAGTATTCGTCTGGACCGATGTCCTCGGCTATAATTAGTCTTAGCTCTTTTTGGGTTAATCCGAAAAATTCTCTTAAAAGCTCAACTTCATCTCGGCAATCAAAGGGATAAATCCAGACACTCTTTTGTAAAGGATAAAAGCCTAATTCTTTTAACTTTCCTCTTAAAGCCTCCCGATAAATTTTCTTTAACTGAGCGATATCAAAAATTACTATCCTCCACTTTCCATCCCACTTTTCAGGCCTTTTTATTTTTAAAGCATCGATTTGAAGCCAACCTGCCATTTTTTTTCCTTTTTCAGTCAGACTAATATAAATTTGATGATCTTTCTTTCTGATTTCAATGCAGCCTTTTCTTCTCAATCTATAAAAAGCGTCAGCGATTTTCTTTTTTGGATATTTTTGCCACCTTTTGAAAGCTTTCATTAAATTTAAAACAAAATAAGGCGAAGAGGCGGCAATATATACTGCTCCAGCTATAACCAACCAAGAAATAATATCTTTTACAATCTCCGATTTCGGCTTCTTTAAATAATATTTATATTTCATATTTTTATTTTTCATTACCCGCAAACATCGGCAAATCTTCGTCTAATTTATGCCATGGCATAAATTACGCGAAAATAATTTGAAAATTGAAGGTTAGAAATTACTATCTACTTAAAAGTTGGTTGATTTTAGCGCGAGTGAGAGGTCCAACAAAGCCGGTTCCTTTTTTTAAGCCAA
>DAIPKT010000052.1:0-2067 GCA_036769645.1 bacterium
AAGTCAGGTCAGATAAAACTAAAATTTTTATAACTTTGTTAATTGATTTGAGCATCATTATTTTTATTTTAAGCTAGCCTTAGCTCTTGACAAGACCTTTGGCCTGAGTAAAATAAAAATAGATAAGGGAACTTCAGCTTTTAAGCCAGCAAGAGATTATTTGGTCGCTTGCTGCTAAAACCAATTTAGGCCTTGCGAAAAAATAATGCAAAGCCTAAAAATATGAAAAAGAAAAAGTAAGCGAATCCCCCGCCTCTAGAGGTGGGGGATTCACTTTTAACCAATTATTTTCACTAAAATTTCTCTTTCTCTCGGTCGATTGTCAAAGTCAATTAAAATCAGTTGTTGCCATTGGCCTAAAACTAATTTTCCATTTTCAATCGGCAGAGTTAAAAATGGCTTGATTAGGGCTGACCTAAGATGGGAAAAGCCATTTTTTTCTCCCCAGACTTTGTCATGACGATATTCCTTATCTGAAGGAATAATTTTCTCTAAAAATTCTTTAAAATCTTTTAGAAGTTCTGGTTCATATTCAATAGTAGTAATCCCAGCCGTCGAGCCGGGGCAAGATATTAAACAAATTCCATTTCTTATCTTAGATTTTTTTACCGCTTCAGTAACCCGTGAAGTAATATCAATAATATCATTAGATCCTTTGGTAGAGATAGTAAATCTCATATATATTTAGTATACTTAATTTTACCTAAAATAAAAAGCCATCCAATGGGCAATTTTTATTTTCTTGAGAAGAATAGAATTTAAGCTTTTTTAAAATTCTTTTCCGAAATTGTGGTGGTAATTTATCCCCTCTTTTGCTGTTTGAGAAGTGTCTTTAAAGAAATAGTTTTTCTCTTTTCTCCTTTTTTGAATCTCTCTTGTTAATCTCTCAGAGCGAGACATTTCTAAATCCTCTAATTCATCTTCAATTTTTCTCCATTTTTTAGAGAATTTATCGAAAGTCTCAAATTTAGGCATTAAACTTCATTTTTTATTTATGGCTAATTTTTCAACCTTTTAAATAAAGTATGTTTTAATAATGTTATCCCTAACCGAAACAAAATTATTACTCCAGTCAAAGCGATGATTAATTCTGCTCCTCGAATAATCATGGTAAAGGCAGTAGCAGTGGCCATTCCTAATCCGAGAGAATTAAAAGCAAAAGTTTGAATTACCTCGTGGCTTCCCAAGGCAGTAGGAATGGGAATCATTACCGCTAAATAAGTAAAACCAAGGATGGATAAGGCTGGCAGGATTCCGATGCTTTTTCCTAAAAAGATTATCAAAAGCCAAGTCCGAATGAGCATAATTCCAGCTCTTAAAAAAGAGAGGCCAAATCCCTTCCACATTAGTTTATTTTTTAGCTTAAAAAAGTTAAAAATTTCTTTTTCGATCTCTAAGGGTTGACTATCCAATCTCTGATTAAAAATCTTTCCAAAAGCCTTAGCTATACTTTCTCTTTTTAAAGTTTTGAAATAAAAAAAGGTGATTATTCCGGCAAAAAGTAAAAAAACTCCGCCAAAAATTATTCCTAATTTCATTGGCGGAAAGCCAATAGCAAAAAGAAAAAATAAAATTCCAAAAAAAATAACTGCCAGGTTAGCTGTCCATTCTAAAACTCGATCAATAATTACCGAAGCCATGCCTTTTAACCAGGGAGTCTGATTTTTCTCTTTTAAAACGTAACCCTGAAACAATTCGGCGCCCACTAATATTACCGGAGCTAAAAATCTAATAGAAAAGCTAGCTAAATAGATTCTCCAAAGATTGAAAAAAGAAATATTAGTTCCTCCACTTCTTAAAATCTCTTTCCATTTCCAGGTTCCAACTATCGCCATTAATATTGTCAGTCCTAAAATTACCATTCCCTGCCAACCAGTGAAAACTAAAAAGGCAGATTGAATTTCCTGCCAACCAACAAATTTAATCACCCAGAAAAAAAATCCCGCTCCAATCAAAAGAGAAATTAAAAAAAGTAAGACTTTTCTCATATTTAGAGATTATATCTCATTCTTTTTCCAAAAACAAAATCCGCCAAAATCAAGCGGATTTTGTCAGCCCACAAGGAAA
>DAIPKT010000052.1:2167-4975 GCA_036769645.1 bacterium
TTGATAAACTGTCACTTTTGCAATTTTCCAGGTATATGTTTCATATCCATAAATACCGAGGCACATTTACAGAACTTGGCAGCCTGATCATTGTTCCGATAGAGATACTGATAGTTTTTACTCCAACACATTACCGCTGTTGGACATTCTCTACCCCCTACTTTACAAGTTCCTAAACAACAAACACCATTAGTCCAAGCTGTATTATCGGCTACTGGTATATTTTCGCCGGCCTTAAGAGTCTCATTACAACTATCTATTCTACAATCTATTCCATCATTGCAGACTACTCCTGAACAGGGTGATACCTAATTCAAAGCAGCCTGAGCATCAACTAGTCCCCAACCATAAGTATCATCTCTACCAGTTGCTCCTTTGTCTTCAGCAGTGGACTGAAGAGCAGTTCTCATTTGATCTGGAGAACAGCATTTCCTTTAGCAATCAACAAAGCAGCCACCCCATAAATATGGGGAGTGACCATGGAAGTTCCCTGGAAGAAATAATAGGCAAAATTGCAGACCCTCAGGCTATTCTGAAAGGTCTGCTCCAAAACTCCATCAGGATAGCCATCTTTGTTTTGGTCCAAATTGTTGTTTCCACCAGGAGCAACTAAATCAAGACTTGGTCCATAATTTGAATAAGGAGCCTTTGTCTCCTCATACTGGGTGGCGTCAACAGCAATGAGATAATCATCATAAGCAGCTGGATAGAGACAAGTTGGTTTATTCTCATTTCCACAGGCAGCAATAACTGTCACCCCTTTTCCATAGGCATAAGCAACCGCCTCTTTTAAAGTAGCTGAATCAGAGATTCCGCAGCGATTATATCATCATTAGGATGACTATCATTATTAACAAAATCATAACCTGGCACAAAACAGGTCTGAGCTAAATCAGGAGCCTGACAAAATCGGCCATAATTTTCATAGGCAATTCCAGTATCAACAATGGCTACTATTAAGGGTCATTGGGAACTATCTGGGTATAGGCAATATAATTTGACTCAGCATAAATTACATCTGGCCTCTTTGAATATTCTTTTACCTTTTCTTTTAACTTTTCCCTCAGGAACTTTTATCACTCTAAAAAGCTCTTTATCTCCTTTGAACTTAACAATAATTTCATCTGAAACAAACAGCTTTACTATTATCTGAACCATTTTTAGCCATCACTATTCCCCCCACAACTAAACCAACCAAAACCAGCCAACCCAGAACTATTAACCCAATTTTTATTTTCCCCATATTTTTAATTAATTTTCTGCCAAGATTTTAAAAAACTCGGTGGTAAAATCGAACTTTAATTCATAGTTAAACTACTACTTCAATTTTAATTTGCCATCAATTTATGTCAAACTCTTGCACTTGATGGGTACATTGGTAACATTTTATGGTATTTTTGGTGAAATTCAAAAGGGGTTAGATAATCTAGGGCCTGATTAGGTCTTTCAAAATCAAAATGGATTAGCCATTCAGTATGGGTTATATCTCTTTTTCCTGGCATCTTAGGAGTGTTACCAATGGATCTCATCATTTTCAAAAAAGTTTATTTTTCCTTCAGTAATTTTTCAAATTCTTTTCTTGAGATTTCTGCATCCCGAATAATTTTTCTTAAAAGACCTCTCCCAACTGTTTTATAATCTGGCACGGTAACCGATTTTCTATTCGGACAAGCCAAACGAATATGGCTACCGCGTTGACGAATTTGACAGTAGCCAATCTTTTCTAAAATTTTAATAATTTCTTTGCCAGATAAAACTGGCAATTTTGGCATAAAATTAAAGGGTGATGGTATGAAGGCTTAATTCTCTTGGATGATAGTTTTTAAGAATCTCTTGATTCTTTTTTTCTTCTAAAACTAATTCAATGACTTGGCGAATATTCCTTAAGGCTTCATCAATAGTTTTTCCTTGAGTATAGCAACCTTCTAAAATCGGACACTCAAGAACATAAAAACCATCCTCATCTTTTTCTCCAATAAGAGGCAAAATTAAGCCACGGTATTTAGTTAATAATTTTCTTTTTGCCATCCAATTTTATTTTATTCTTAACTAAAAAATTGTCAAACTTCTGCGCTTGATGGGTACATTGGTAACACTTTATGGTATTTTTGGTGAAATTCAAAAGGAGGGTTACCAATGTATCTCATCATCTTCAAACTTAACTGAAACCCGCCCTTCGGGCGGGTTTCAGGATCTGCACAAGGAAACAGCTAAGATTTTACTTTTTCTTCAGAATGATTACCACATCTTCGCCAACGATTGGGATGCCACCAAATTCAGGTTTAAGATTACCAGTCAGTTTTAAGACGCGGACTTCTTTATCAGTAACTGGACCCAAAGCAGCAACTATTGCCTGATTATCAAACTTTAAGATTAGGTCCAGAAAACCATCAGCTCCAGCATCTGTACAGTCAGTAGCCAACCTCTTACCAATGAAAGGAACAAAAGGTGTTGCCACATCTTCTAAAGCTGAACGCAGAGGAGAAATCCCCTCCAATTTGATTGAGGTTAGATCAACCTGAGTTACATCAAAATCAGCAGTTCCCAAAATAGCTACTGGTAAAACTCCTTTCTTCTCATTAACATTTAGAGGATTAGGACAAGATTTGGGTTTGATATCAAACGGCACCTCAATTTCTTTAGGTAGTCCAATGAGACTGACATTATCTATTCTTCCCTTGAAATCCCAGCCATTTCCGCCTATATAGATGCCGGTAATCCTTTTGACTGGAGGACTATCAATTGGGACATTACCAGGTTCAGTCTGGGATGTCTTCATCTCTACGAGGTTACCCGAAGTGTAATGGT
>DAIPKT010000053.1:0-4936 GCA_036769645.1 bacterium
GAAAAAAAATAACCAGAAGAATTATGAGTAAAGTTGTTTTAGAAAAATTTATCATCGAAAAAAAGCAAAGCTCTTTCTAATTTTTTATCTTCAAATTTTTATTTTTCAAAACAAAAATAGTCTGTCAAGTTTTATCAAAAATATTGGTAATTAAATACCTATATTTTAAGTAGGGCCTTTCTCTCCAGGCTTTGGAAAATTTTCTTTGCCATTTTTTCTTCCAGAAAGAAATCTCTGGTAAAAATAAAAATCCATCTTTATAACCTAAATAACGAGTTTTGAATTTGGAGTGTAAAAAAGCCATTACAGCACAAAGTAAGGCCGATTTCTGATTTTCTGTCTGACAGGCTAAATCCTCCTCCAATATTCCAACATTCTTAAGAATTTGAGAATAATTAGAGATTCTTCTTGTCAAGGTTGGAAAAACCTCAATTAAATTCAAGTCTAAAACAAATCCTTTCTTTTCTAATTTCTTAACCAATTCTCTGGCAAAATCACAAAGCCCTGGCATCAGGGCTGGCGGAATTGGATTTACTTTTTCTTTTCGAAAAATACCAGTTGACAAAAACTTTTCATAAAGTCGCATCTTCCCCTTTCCCCTACCCTGAGTTAGTGGCGCATCAATGGCAATGACTTTTGTAGGGCCCCAGCCTTTGGCTGGAAGAGTAGTGGGTGGTTTGGAGTCTTTTAAATAGGGATTGATTGTTTTAAAAACATCTTTGCCGAAAACGTCTTTCAATAAGACCGGTTTTCCATTTTCTAAAATACAAAGGCCGGTTGTTTTCTTTTCCTTCCCTCCTAGATCAATGCCAATAAAAAACTCTCTCGGAACTGGCCGAAGGCTAGGAGCCTCATTCTTCCGCCAGGGAACCCCTTGGGTGGTGGGGAGGTTGTGGTTTTTTTCATTGTGAGGCATTAAGATATTTTTTAAATTCAGTTTCTTGTCGGATATACCTTTAGCCCTTCTTTAAGAATATTAATTGATTTAGTCAAATCTCTTTTATTAATAACATAAGCAATTCTAATTTCATCTTTTCCTAATCCTTTGGTCTGGTAAAAATCAGTAGCCGGAGTAACCATTATTGTTTCTTTGTTAATCTGAAAACCAGTTAAAAGCCATTTGGCAAATTCTTCACAATCATCAATGGGGAGTTTGGCTAAAAGATAAAAAGCACCTTCTGGTTTAGTACAAGAAACACCCTCAATTTTATTTAAAAGCTCGAAGGTTAAGTCTCTCCTCGTCTGATACTCATTTCGTATTGTCTCAAAATGATTTTTGGGAACCTTAATTAATTGACTTCCAATTTTTTGATCTAAAAATCCAGCTCCTAACCTTGCCTGAGCATACTTTAGGGCAGTTTCAATAAATTTTTTATTTTTAGAAACTAAAGCACCTAATCTCAATCCAGGGAGACTATAAATTTTTGACAAACTATCTATAACAATAATTCCTTCTCCATATTCATTAAAGTTTAAAAAGGAAAGAGGTTTCCTACCATCAAAAACAAGCTCTCTATAAGTTTCATCTGATATAAGCCAGAGACTATTTTCTCTAGCAATCTTAATCAATATTTTCATTTCTTCTTCTCTCAAAACAGTTCCAGTAGGATTATTAGGGTTGCAAATTAAAATTGCTTTTGTTTTAGAAGAAATTTTTTCGATAATTTTTTTCCCTGGGGGTAAATGAAAACCATTTTCAATTGAGGTGAGAATGGGAATTAATTTTATTCCGGTTTGCTGGGCATAGGCCTTATAATTGCAATAAAATGGTTCACAAACAACAATTTCTTGGCCAGGATTAGCAACAATAGAAAAAGCCCAAAGAATTGCCTCGCTGGCTCCAGAAGTTACTTGAAAATTTTCTTCATCTAAATCTTTAATACCAAATTTTCGATAATATAAAAGCAAAGCTTTTAGAAAATCTTTATCTCCTTTTGAATCTGAATAAGGAATTAATTTCTTTTTAAAGTTTTTTAATGCTTTAAGAAATACTGGATGGGGAGGAAGATCTGGGTCGCCGATATTTAGATGATAAACTTTAATTCTCTTTTTCTCAGCTTCTTTCTCAAAAACTGCCAGTTTTCTAACTGGAGAGGGAACTAAATTTTCACCTCGAAAAGAAATTTTCAAATTTAATCGACTCATAATTTTATTTAACTTTACTCTTCTTATTCTACCAAAAAATTGCCTTTTTGGCGATCTTTTCCCAGTCTCGATTTTTTCAAAAGCTAATCAACTCTCTATTTTTCATTTCATTTTAAAAATTTCACCATGGCCTGGGTAAACTGTTACTCCCGGTTTTAATATTTTTTTCAATTTCTCCAAAGATTTCTCCAAATCTTTTTGAGAACCGCCAGGAAGGTCAGTTCGGCCATGTCCATCTTTGAATAAAGTGTCTCCGCTAAAAATGAAGTTTTCACCTAACAAACAAATACTTCCTTTGGTATGGCCTGGGGTAGGTAAAACCTTTAAAATGCTATCTCCTATTTTTATTTCCTCTCCTTCTTTTAAGAACTGGTCAGCTTCGAACTTAATAAAATCCTTTTCAGCTTCGTGAATTAAAATTTTAGCGCCAGTCAATTTTTTAATAATTTTGTTGCCAAAGGTATGATCCCAATGAAAATGAGTATTAATGATATACTTTGGCTTAGCTTTGAGCTGGCTAATTTCTCTTAAAATCTTTTTTATTCCTCCACCAGGATCAATAATTAAAAGCTCACCTCTGGAAATTACTAAATAACAATTTGTTAAAAGTGGTCCAACAACTAAAAATTTGATTTTCATATCAATTTATTTTGCCCCGGGTGAAGAAACAATGAGAAAATATTTGTCCTTTATTAAATTTATCTTTTCTATAATTGGATTGACTAAACTGGAGGTTTTAGCCCAGTCTTTAACACTCAATCCGTCCCCTTTCTTTTGCTCTCCCTCAGGCTCTTAATTTAATTCCCAAGAACTCAAAACTTAACTCTTTTCTCGCGCTCTTTGTTAATCAACAAGGCGGTCTTATAAGTCTCAGGAGAAACAACAATATAGTCAAAATCTTCTTTTAAAGTGGGGGCGAACTTATCTTCAATTTTTATTATTTTTGCTTGAGTTTTAAATTCCTTTTTGATAAAATCGGCTAATTCTTTTTTCCGCTGTTTGAAATCTTTGACTTTTCTTTTTCTACTCTTTTGAGCAAAAACATTGGAAGTCAAACCAATAATTACCTCTCCCAATGAAAAAGCTTTTTTTAACAAAGCTTTATGCCCTTGATGAAGTATATCAAAGGTCCCACCCACAGCCACTTTAGGGGTTCGCCAAAGGCGGGATGGCGGACAGGTTGGAGTCTTTTTTATTTTCGCCATTTTTTATTTTTGTTTCAAGAAATTCTTTTTGAGCCTGGAAAATAATCTCTTTGGTTTTATAAGGATCGGGAATATCCTGAAAAATAAATTCCCGAAAGCCTCCAGCGGTCTGAATTTTAAGATTGCCGAAACGCAAAATGGTGGGGAAAATCCCGTGAATATCAATAGTAATGTCTTGAATTTTATCGTGAGGAACGCTGGATAAAATGCGACTAAATAATGCCCTCAGTTCAGTATGAATGGTCCTTTTGTTTGTCACAATCCAACAATCAAGATAATAATTAGTAATGGTCAAAAAAATAATAAGCCAAAAAATTTGTAAAAGCGAACTAAATAAAAATAATAAAAGATAGCTTAAGTCAAACAAAGCAATGGCGGGAAAAAAGTTTATTAACCAATCCGGCCAGGCAGGCAATCTAATAAACAGAATTGAAATCATAAAAACAACAATGATTAAAAAAATCAAAATTTCGGGAATTAGTTGTCGGAAGAGAATATATTTATGACGACGCTTAATAAGATGGATTTTTTCGTCTGGCTCTAAAGTAATCATCTTAGGTTTAAAATTAAAAATAAGGCACTGAAACTAATAAGAATAACGCTTCCGATTATAAAGATGTCAAAGATCCGCTTAAAAATCGGATCTCCTGGTAAACCAAACCTTCTAAAGTGAAGGAAAATTGCTCCACCAATTAAAAAAGAAAGGAAAATAACAAGAAGAAAAACAAAAATTAAAATTTGAGAAATCATTGCTGAATTATAATTAAATTTTTTATTTAGGCTCTTTATTTATTCTACCAAAAAGCCGCCCTCCCGGCGACTTTTAAATTTTGGGCCAAACCCAACCAGGTCCTTTCCCTTCCAAAACAATCATGGCATGAAAATCTTGATAAATCTTCACATCCTTGGGCAAATTTTTCTGAAATAAATCTTGAAGGTAATTGTAAGAAAGATTATTGCTGATTTTATATTTTTTGACAAAGCGACGGGTATATTCATCAATAACAAAAATTGGCTTTCGGCCAGCATAAAGCAAAATGCTATCGGCTGTCTCTAGCCCAATACCAGGAAGTTTTAAAAGTTCTTCCCGGCAAGTTGCCAAATCTTGTTTAAAGAAATTTTCTAAGGTTCGGTAATTCTCAATAATGAATTTAGAAAAATGATAAATCCTTTCTGCCTTTTGATTGTAAAATCCCGATGGCTTAATTAAAGGAGCCAAGCTCCTTTTGCCCAGACGATAAATATCATTGAGAGAAATTATTTTCGCCCTCTTTAAATTATTTAAAGCCAATTCGACATTCTTCCAATTTGTCCTCTGAGTTAAAATTGCTCCTAAAACAATTTCTTCTCTATCTCGCTTTGTCTTTCTCTTCTTACACCACTTTCTCCAAAATCCTTCTGGCTTTCCATATTTTTCAAAAAGAGAAAGATAAAGTTGATAAATCTTCATTTTTAATGAAAGATTTTAACAACCTGACCTGGTTTGGCCTCAGAGAAAATTTTGCATTCCTCCAAAGCTAACTTCACCCAGTCTTTTAATTCAGCTGGAGCTCTCTTTGAAAATTCTTCTAAAAGTTTGATTGCCT
>DAIPKT010000054.1:0-4805 GCA_036769645.1 bacterium
AGAGAAGGTAAATATCTCTCTTCAATTTCTTCCAAACCATATTCTTTAGCCACTAATAAATGAAGACTAATTTTGGTATAATTAAAAAATGGCTAAGAAAATACTTGATATTTTACCACCAAAGAAATTAAAAAAAGAAAAACCCGAAAAAGAGCCCTTCCTTTTATTTAAAAAGCCTGAATTTAAAATTAAAAAAGGTTTAATTTTTATCCCCTTAGTTCTAATTCTAATCGGAATTTTTTGTTATTTTACTTTATCCCGGGCTGAGATTGAAATTTGGCCAGAGACAGAGATTAAAACTTTTAAAACAAGATTAACGGTTGATAAAAGAATCGAAAATATTAATTTTTTAGCCAATCTAATACCCGGTATTATTTTTGAAGAGGAAAAAACTTTTTCCCAGGAATTTCCTGCTAGGGGAAAGAAATTATTAGAAAGAAAAGCGGAAGGAGTAATCAGGGTCTTTAATGACTCTCAAACCAATCAGACCTTGGTGAGTCAAACTAGATTTCAGCCACCTTTAGAAAAATTTCGGCTAACCTTAGAAAAAAATGAGTATCCCTGGTTCAGATCTACAGAAAGAATTGTCATCCCGGCTAAAAGTTATAAAGATGTAAAAGTAGTGGCTGAGGCTCCGGGAGAAAAATATAATATTGAACCTTCAACCTTTTCAATTCCAGGCTTGGCTGGTACTCCTCAATATACTTTTGTTTATGGCAAGTCATTTGAGCCAATGAAAGGAGGGTTAAAGAAAGAAGTGAGTGAAGTTACTCCAGAAGATTTAAAGGAAGCCGAAAAAATATTAAGAGAAAAAGCCCTAAAAGAAACAAAAGATGCTTTAAAAGGTAAAATTCCAGCCGATTTTATTTTTTTAGAAGATGCTCTTAAGACAGAAATCTTAGAGATTTTTTCCTTGGCTCGAGCCGGAGCAGAATTAGAAAAATTTACTTTCCAGCTAAAGGCTCTGGCTCTCACCTTAGCTTTTAAAAAGGGAGATTTAGAAAATTTTTCAAAGGAATTTATTGCCACCAAAATAGGGGCTGATAAAAAGATTGATCAAAAAAGCTTAAAGATAGAATATTTGCCGGAAATTATCAATCTTGAGGCAGGAAAAATTATTCTCTCTCTTAATCTGGAAGCTAAAATTTATTCAGATATTGATGAAATTTCTTTGAAGCGGGGGCTTTTAGGAAAATCATTAGCTGAAACCCAATTTTTTCTCCAAAATCAGCCCAAGGTTAATCGGAGCGAAGTAAAGCTTTGGCCATTTTGGGTAAGAAAAGTTCCCCAAGAGATGGAAAAAATTAAAATTAAATTAAATCTTGACTAACTTGAAAAATTTTGCTAAATTAAAAAATTCAGTTGAATGAATAAAAAAAACCTCAAAAAAACTGGAACGGTCATTGAAGCCCTACCGAGTGCTAATTTTCTGGTAAAATTAGACGAGGGGAAAGAGGTCCTTTGTCATCTCTCAGGAAAATTAAGAATCTATAAAATTAAGATTTTACCTGGCGATCGGGTGACAGTGGAAATGAGCCCCTACGATGAAAAAAGAGGGAGAATAATCTATCGAGGGAAATGAAAGTCAGATCATCAGTTAAAAAAATTTGCAAACATTGTAAAGTTGTGAGGCGTAAAGGCCGAGTGTATGTGATTTGTCTAAATCCAAAGCATAAACAAAGACAAGGCTGAATTAAGTTTTAAGTTTTAGGTTATTAGAATATTAATCTAAATCCCTAATCCCTAAAACCTCAAACCTAAAAAATGCCGAGAATAGCTGGTGTAAACATACCGGAAAATAAACAAATTTTGATAGCCCTAACTTATATCTATGGGATTGGTTTAGCATTAAGTAGGAGGATTTTGGTTGAGGCGGAAATAGAACCTAACCAAAGAGCAAAAGATTTAACTCCCGATGAGATTTCCCGACTGAAAGAAATTATTGAGAAAAAATATAAAATTGAGGGAGAGTTAAGAAGGGCAGTAATGATGAATATTAAAAGATTAAAAGATATTGGCTGTTGGAGGGGAATTCGCCATCTTAAAGGACTGCCAGTCAGAGGTCAGAGGACGAGGACAAATACCAGAACAGTTAGGGGAAATGTCAGAAAAACGGTTGGATCTGGAAGAAAACCACCGCCAGAACCCACCTAATTTAGGGATTAGGAAGTTAGGGTTTTAGTTAATAATACTCATTTCTAACACCTACTCACCACCCATCCGGGCTAAAGAAAAAGTTATGGGAAAAAAACGCATAGTTACCAAAACAGAAGAGGAGCTTCTTAAAGAAAAAGAGAGGGTTGAGGCAGAGGTAGAAAAGGAAATTAAAATTGAAGTCTCTCAAAAAATTAAAGAGGGGAGAATTTACATTTTTTCTTCCTACAACAATACCATCATTACTTTAACTGACTTAAAAGGCAATTGTCTTTATTGGACTTCAGCTGGCAAGGTTGGATTTAAAGGAACAAAAAAAGCCACTCCTTTTGCTGCTTCGAAAGTGGCTGAGACTATGGTTGGAGCGGCTAAAAAACTGGGAATTGAAAAGGTGGCCGTTTTAATTAAGGGAATTGGTTCAGGTCGAGAATCGGCCCTCAGGTCTCTGGCCACTCGTGGTTTAGAAATTATTTCAATAAAAGATGTCACCCCTATCCCACATAATGGTTGCCGACCGCCTAAAGTCCGTCGAGTATAATTTCGCCAATTATAAGCGAATATTATTAAAACACAATTTACTAGATTAGCTAAAAATTCGTTTCTTATTAACGATTTCCTCAATGATTAATCCAAAATGCAAAATTTGTCGAAGGTTAGGAGTAAAATTATTCCTCAAGGCCGAGAAATGTTTATCACCAAAATGTCCAATGGTAAAGCGCGCTTATCCGCCTGGCCAAAAAGGAAAAAGAAGACCTACTCCTCCTTCTGAATATGGCAAGGCATTAAGGGAGAAACAAAAACTAAAAAATTGGTATAATTTAAAGGAAAGGCAATTCAAAAATTATGTCAAAGAGGTCTTGGAAAAGCGAGGTAGAGTTGAAGACGCTTCAAGTTTATTAATAGAAATTTTAGAAAGCCGTTTAGATAATGTCGTTTTCCGATTGGGCTTTACCAATTCCCGATCCCTCTCTAAACAATTAGTCTTCCACGGCCATTTTTTGGTTAATGGCAAATCAATTAATATCCCTTCTTATTTAGTAAAAAAAGGGGATATTATTTCGATAAAAACCCAAAAAATCAAAAAAACTATTTTTCAAAATCTTAAAAATTTGTTAAAAAAACATAAAACCCCCAGCTGGCTTGAATTAGATATTGAGAAATTAGCCGGAAAAGTAATTGGAAAGCCAATTTTAGAGGAGGTAGCCCCACCGGTGGAGATTTCGGCAATTTTTGAGTATTACTCAAGGTAGCCATCGCCCAATAACCAATTTATTCCAATATAATGATTCCTTTACCTCTAAAACCAAAAATTGTTGAAAAAAAAGAAAATTGGGCCAAGTTTGAAATCGAAGCCCTCTATCCTGGCTATGGAGTGACGATTGGCAATTCTCTCCGGAGGGTCTTGCTTTCTTCCCTCTCAGGAGCAGCGGTTACCAAAATGAAAATAAAAAATGTCCCCCACGAGTTTTCAACTATTCCTGGAATTTTGGAAGATGTAATCCAAATTATGTTAAATTTAAAACAGTTAAGATTTAAAATTTATACTGAAGAGCCTCAATTAGCTCGCCTGAAAGTTAAAGGTGAGAAAGAGGTTAAGGGTTCTGATTTTGAAATTCCGGCCCAGTTGGAATTGGTAAATAAAAATTGCCACATCGCTACTCTCACTGATAAAAAGGCAGAATTAGAAATAGAAATTCAAATTGAAAAAGGAATAGGATATTCTCCCCGAGAAGCTAGGAAAAAGGAAAAATTAGAAATTGGAACAATTCCCTTAGATGCTATTTTTACTCCAGTCAAGAAAGTGGCTTTGCGAGTTGAGAATATGAGGGTGGGCGAAAGGACCGATTTTGATAGATTATTTTTAGAAGTTGAGACCGATGGAACTATTTCTCCTGAGGAAGCCTTTTTTCAGGCTTCAGAAATTTTAGTCAAACACTTTAGTTTATTTTCTGAGACCTTTAAGCCAAAAGAAAAAATTCCATCACTCGAACCGATTAAAAAAGAAAAAGTTAAAAAAATTAGAAAATATGCGAAAACGAAAAAAGGGAAGAAAACTAAGTAGAAAAAGAAATCAGAGGAGAGCGCTTTTGAAATCCCTAGCCAGAGAACTTTTCTTGAAAGAAAAAATTAAGACAACCGAAACAAAAGCCAAAGAACTTTTACCTTATATTGAAAAGAAAATTACTCGGGCTAAAATTGGTGACCTTTCTTCTAGAAGAATATTAGGGAGAGAATTTTCCCCAGAGGTAGTGAAAAAATTAATCAATGAGATTACTCCCAGATATAAAGAAAGAAAAGGGGGATATGCAAGAATTATTAAATTGGGCCCGAGAAAATCAGATGGAGCAAAAATGGCAATAATAGAGCTGGTAAAATAGCTCATTTTATTCTTTTTACATTTAATTTTGAAATATGATAAAAAATTTTGGGAAAATAATAATTGGGGATAGTAGAAAAATGCTGGAATTAAAAGATAGAAGCATAGATTTAATTATCACTTCCCCTCCTTATTGGCATATAAAAGATTATGGTGTGGCCGGGCAAATTGGTTATGGACAGACTCTTCATGAGTATTTAAAAAGTCTTTACTATGCATGGAATGAATGTTTCAGGGTCTTAAGAGAAGGGGGAAGATTTTGTCTTAATATAGG
>DAIPKT010000055.1:0-4740 GCA_036769645.1 bacterium
AAGTTTAATCCCAAATTAATGGCTTCTCCTCCTAAAACTCCCAAGAAAATTCCGCTAATTCCACCCAAAAAACCAGTAATCATTGATTCCATTAAAAAGAGGTTTCGAACATCCTTGGCCGTAGCTCCAATTGCTTTCATGATTCCTACCTCAAAAATTCTTTCCAAAAAACCAATGACCATCGTATTGAACATTCCAATGCCAGCGACAATTAAAGCTGTCACTCCAAAAGTCCCTAAGATAATCGTAATAATAGTCATTATTCTCCTTGCCTGCTGAACCAAATCTAATCTGGCTGAAATTAGAAGGCCTTTTTCAATTAATTTATCCCTTAATTGTTCCACCTTCTCAATATCTTTTGCTTTTACAAAAAGCCGAGAATAAAAAGGAGGTTTGGCTAAAACAAATTCAAAGGGGGCAAAAATAAAAGGTGGGGAATATTCATCAAAAATAATACCCTTAATTAAAAGAGGTTCGGGAATTTCAATCATTTCAGTTTCTCCTTCATCTTTTGGCCAAACTATTTTTAAAAAAACTTCTTTATTTAATGAGCTTTCATCCTCTTTAAAACCGATTAACCTCAAGGCAGTATTGGAAACAACCAAAGCTCTTTCTTTTTCGCTAAAAGGTTTTCCAATCTGGGGAATCTCACCGGAAAGACGAAAATAATTGGGAGAAACAATTTTAGTCAAAACATAGCCTGAAAGTTCATCAGTCTTAATCTCGCTAGTTGATTCAAAAACTGGGCTAATTTCTTCAGTCTCAGCTAAATTTAAAATCTCTTCTAAATCTTTCTCTCTCAAAACCAACTCACTTTCCGCTGGATAAAAGGCTTCCACTGAAATGAGAGAGTCTTCAGTGGCAACTAATTTTCCAATCAAAATATATTGAAGCCCGTAACCCAAAGAAATTAAAAACAAAACTGCTCCAATTCCAACTGCCATTCCTAAAATAGTTAAAAAAGTTCTTGAAGGATGGGTCCGAAAGACTCTTAATGACAATCTAAAAAGGTCAGTTATTCTTAAATAATATTTTGGTTTTTCCACCTCCATGAACTTTGCGAATATACGAATATAGCGCGAATATACGAATTAAATAGTGGTGTTAATAATGCGGCGGTATCTTACACCTTCTTTTGTAAAGTAAATCAAAATTGCCAATTTCTTTTTAGTTTGTTTCAGATAAGAAACCACTTGGTTAATATGGATGTATCCTAAGACTGGTTTGACTTTTAATTCAATAATTATCTTGTCGTTTACGATAAAATCTAAAAAATACTTCCCTATAATTTTACTGTTGTAAACTAAATCAAATCTTTTTCCACTTTCAACTTTTAACCCTAATTCTCTTAACTCTGCCAAAAGAGCACGGTGGTAATAAATTTCTTTATGTCCCCATCCTAATTTATTGAAAACTTTAAAGGCAGCTCCAATAATTTGATAACTTAACCCCGGATAAATTAATTTTTTATTCATATATTGGTGTCTCATCTTATTCGTATATTAGTGCTTGATTCGTATATTCGCAGAGTCTATCTGGCTAAGATGGTTTCTAATTTCTCCCCGATTTTTAGAGCAGTGGTAATTTTTAGACCCACTCCTCCTTCTTCAATTGGCAAATCTAAAACCTTAGTAAAATGTTCTGGTAAAATGATGTTTCTAATCCGATTACTAATCGCTTCCTGGAATCTCTCTTTCTGAAGGGGGGTTAAATAAAGCTTATATTCTTCCAAAAGCCAGTTTTGAATTTTAATTATTTCTTCAAAAAAAGGATCGGCTGGATTTCTTTCCAATTTTTGATAGATTTTTCTCAGTTCTCTTCTTTTTTTCATTATCTTTTCAACATAATCTGCTACTTTTTCAGCTTTCTGACGCCATAATCCAATTCCACCTTCTAAAAAAGGCTTATCCAAAAGTTCCTTAAATTGCTCCTGAGTAATCTTCTTGTTCAATCTCTGCCAAAGAAATTCTTCCATTTTTCCAATTTCTTCTCTTGAATAGCCCCTTAAAATTAAGTTAGCTAAAAAACGAGCATAAGTTCTGGTTCTTGGAAGCCGGGGAAAGAGTTTTTTATAATAATAAGAAGTACCAATTTTTTTAATTTCCTCAAGTATCTTTGGTGTTATCTTTTCTATTTTTACAATCTCTCCATCTCTCATATAAAAAATTCTTTCGACCGTATCTTTTAAGGTCCAGGCCTGATGAGTGACCATAATGATTGTCTTTTTTTCTTTGCGATTAATCTCTTTCAATAAATTGAGAACAATCTTGGCATTGGCTGAATCTAAATTCCCAATTGGCTCATCGGCCAAAATAATTGGCGGATCATTAGATAAGGCCCGGGCAATTGCCACCCTTTGTTGTTGACCCCCAGATAACTCATGGGGATAGCGATTGGCCAATTCGGCAACCCCCAACCTTTCCAAAAGCTCCATTGCCCTTTTTTTCCTTAGGCGAGGAGAGAGACCAATAAAAGCCATTGGCAGAGTGACATTGTCAATATTTTTAATTGAAGGAATGAGATTAAAGCTCTGGAAAATAATACTAATTCCAATTTGACGATAAAGGGCTAATTCTTCTGCTGGAGCCTTGATTAAATCGCGATTGAGAACTATTATCTTTCCGCTTTGGGGTTTCTCTACTCCAGCTATCACATATAAGAGAGTTGATTTTCCACAACCTGAAGGTCCGAAAACTGCCACAAATTCACCCTCTTTAATTTCCAAATTAATATTTTTTAAAGCCAGGAATTCAGTTAACTTTCCCCAATTATAAAAAAAATTAACATTTTCTAAGTGAATTACTGATTCCATAATTTAAAAATTAATTTGAAAATGAGATCTCATTTTTTATTAATCTTTGATTTTTGATCTTTACTCTTTTTATTATCTTCTCTTTAAAAACTTAAAGGTCTCCTGAAAATTTTTAATAATAATATCCAAAATTGATTCTTCGCCCCGGGGAGTCAGAATTGTCCTCACTGAACTTTTTGAAACATTTCCTGATTCATCAGACGAACTAATTTGAAGCCGATAAATGGTGCCAGTTTTAGTAGTCAAAATCACGGTGTGCTCTAAAACAAACTCATTTCTTTGACCAGTCTCATTTTTCAAAACCTCTCCAATTCCTAATCCTTCCTCAAAATAAACTAAAGAATTAGCTGGTTCATCAGTTCGCCAGGAAACAACAGTTAAGACCCGGTCAATCCTGCCTGGCAATAAAGCATTATCAATTCTAATAGCGGTAATTTTTGGTGGAATGATATCTAACTTTGTTTTGATTGTAATTGGATCTGATTCAATCAAAATATTATTAATGTCATAGCCAAAACCTCTAATGAGATAAGGAGTATCAGGAGTGAGATTAGTGAGGAGAACAATATGGCTCCTCACCCTAGCTGCATCTCCGGTTTTAGCTATCTTTCCAGTTTTTAAATTTTTATACTCAACCCAGGAATCGGTTTCCACTCCGGTTATCCATCTCACTTCAATTTCCGTATTGGTCACTCTGGTTACTTCCAATTGGATTTTTGAGGCTAAGGTAGAGAAAGTAAAATCTTGACTTTTCCCAACTACCCCAGCAATAGAGGCTGATTTGACTTGAAAATGATAAAGAGTGCCTGGATTCAAATTTAATAATTCAACCTGATGTTCTCTTACTCTTTCTTCCGCCCTTCCCACTTCAATCAAATAGGGATTATCTTTTTTAGGGTCGTATTCCCTATCTGAAGCATAGGCAACAATTGAAGAACTCTTAACATTTGTCTTCCAGAAAATAGTGGCTGAATTGGTGGTGATATTTTCAACTCTAACATCAGAAATTACTGGCGGAGCTAAAGAAGGAAAAACCGAAATAATTACCTCTTCTAATTTCTCCTGAAAGGTCTTAATATCACCAGCTTCTTTAAGTTGAATAAGTTCTTCCACTGGCTCAGCCAAATAAGGAGTCTCAAATTCAAGAGGTTCCTCTTGAGCAAAAACAAAATGGAAAAAACAAAAAACAAAACATATTAATAAAAATTTATACATTTTTTGAAATTTATTGAAATTCATAGAAATTAGCTCGCTTCGCTCACGAAATTCATTGTTTCCATACAACGAATTTCTATTAATGTTTTTTTGCTTTATAAGTAGCGGCGATAAAATTGTTCAGCTTCAGAGATAGTTTTTCAGCAACAATTTTAAATTGTTTATATTTCTCAAACTTTACCCTTCCTCTCTCGTTAAGTATTTCTAACCAATGATGGCAACTTTCATTCAAAGAACCTCGACTATTGTAGTAAAACTTTATTTGATCCAAGTAATGATACCTGCCATAGCCTTCAGCAATATTCGCCCCAGTGGAATCTGTAGATGTAAGGAATTGGTCACCCATGGTTTTTTTATCCTGCCAGTCTAAATCTTGATAAATCTCCCAGGCAATTTTAGATAATTCTCTGGCTAACTTGTACACTTCTAAATCTTTTAATAAAATATATTTATTCTTACTCATTTCATTCGTGAAATTTATTGAAATTCGTTGAAATTAGTTGAAATTTATTGCAATGAATTTCGCGAGCATCTGCGAGCAAATTTCCACAAATTTTTATTAGTTTCTATTAATTTCAACAAATTTCTAATCTATCTACTAGAAACAACCGTTCTATTCCCTGCCTTGTCAATGGCAATAATCTGAACATAATATTTAGTTCCCATCTTTAATCTAGTTAGGGTGACACAATGGCTGCTCTTATATTCAAGAG
>DAIPKT010000001.1:0-40511 GCA_036769645.1 bacterium
CTTTCTACTAATTATTATTTTATCAAAGAACTAAAATTTTGCACCCCGCTCATTTCATTATATCAAAAAGTAGCGAAATTTCGCCGCTTTTGGTAAGGTTTCTTTTATCTTCTAAATCTCTGCCCTTCTCTTTATCCAACAATCCTACCAATAAATTAGTCAATCAGAAGTAGATTCAAATGGTAGTTCGGTTATCTCTTTTCCCCAATCAGCACATTATTATTCATGAATATTCACTAATTTGAAGACAAATCTAGTGAGTAAAAAATGACCTTTAGAACCTCGGTCACTCTACTTACTTGGGCTTCAATTTTAAAATTAAAGACTTAACAAGTCAAATGAAATAGGCCAATTACTTTGTTTTGCTTTCCCTCCTTTAATTCTGATTCTCCTAAAATAATGTTAAAAGTTTTTACTGCCTCTTCAGTTTTGTCAATGATTAATTTAATCCCCTTTTCCTGAATAAATTTTTGGGCTTCTTCAGTCACTCTGGCAATACCTAACTCACCTGTTCCAATGATTATCGTCTCTGGATTTTGCTCTATTGCCCTTTTGACATCCTCGACATTAATAACATGACTTTCTCCTCTCCACCATTTCAAAACCTCACCCGTCCAACGAACCTCAAGATCGTGATTATATGTTTTCCCATTTATGGTAATTGAACCAAAATGATATTCTTCAATCATAATTTAGGTTATAGGTTTTAGATATTAGATTATTAGTTTATTTAATGACCTTGTATTTTTGAAACCTGAGGTGGAACCGAGGGTTTCTCAGCTTGGCAGCCAACTGAAATAATTGCAGAGGCTGAGGTATCACAAATTGAATATAAATTTTTCCTCCCTCTCCTTTCTTTAATTGTTTTTAAAATTTCATAGATATTTATCCAAAAAGATTCACTCCTTTGCTGGCCGCTTTCTGGTTGCTAAAATTAATTTTATTATTAACCAGAGTAAAATTATTACTACGATAGTTAAAATGGTTGGTAAAAGCCAAGGATATCTTTCAGTGAAGGGTGGAGGAGGGGGCAAAATTTCCTCAAACAGTGGATTCTTTATCTGAGCTCCTAAAAAGGCCTCGGGGAGATCTTTTATTTCTAAATAAGGAAAGAGGGCTTCAATATCATACTCAGGATAATGAGCATCTGGATTTCCATAATAAAGTTTGTAATTTTTTAAAGGCTCATATTTAAATAAAATTCTTCTCAAAATACCAGAGACAGAGATATCGATAATATTTATTGGTTTATCGTCTTTATTGAAGATTGTCAATTTTAAATAGCGGAAATTTGACTCAGGATAATCAATTTCTAATTTCGAGCCAGTAAATTTAGCTGTAGAAAAAGAAAAAATGACATCTCGATATTTAACCACTTGCCAATTTTGGTTATCGTTGCTTCCTTCTAAAGCAACTTCTCGGCTAAAATTAACATCAGGCGTACTAATTTTTAGAGAATTACTGGGAAGACCAATACTGCCTAAATCCAAAGTAATAAAACTTGTTCTCAATCCTTCATTTATTCCTCTTTCAATTATTTTTAGAGGATAATTAATTTTTCTGGCTACCTTAGCTACCTGGCGATAGACTTCAGCTCCGATAATTTTTAATGGCTCTTCTCCTCTTGAAATTATCTTCACTTTTAGATACCGATAAGTTGATTCCGGATAATTCAGAGTTGTATCTTGCTGTTTAAATTCGAACTCAGGGGGAGAATAATCGTAAATCCGTCCTTTATCATTTAAAACAAACCAATTTTCTTGGTCATTGCTTCCCTCAATAATTACTTCTCTTCTGAAATTTATTGAGGTTGTCAAAATTTTAATTTGGTTATGCAAGATTCCAGCCTCTCCAAGATCAGCTATAAAAAATTGATACTCACCAGGAACAAAGCTGAGATTTAAAATTTTTGTTCGATGAGATTCCCGAAGATAATATTCTTTTTCAACTAAAAGTTTGTAAGGAATTTCAGAGCCATTGGCTATTACCCTGATATCGCTTAAATTAGGTTTAGCATTTTCAAAAATCTGACGATCAAAAGGTAAAAGGACATAGCTGGGATAAAAAACCCCCTCTAATTCTATTTTTTTCTCATATCGCCATTTTTTAATATCGAAATCAGCCAAAGATGGAGTTAAATTTGCTAAGAAGAGAAAAGGAATTAAAAAAATGCCAAAAAATATTATTTTTAGAAAATTTTTGTTGAAAATCATGGTTCCAGTAAAAATTCTTTTATTTTATGACGAAATCTTAAATAGAGATAGCCAGTGATGAGTAAAATTATCCCAAGAGTAATATAAGAACCAATCCGGTACAACTCTGCTAACCTCCAAGTATCATAGAGAAAGACTTTAAAAACCATCAGCCATAAAAAGGTCAAACCTAAGACTCTTATTGGTGGATATTTCAGAAATATTCCCAGGCAAATTATGATTATTGAATAAACTGACCAGATAAAAGATAAATAGAAATTTTGGGCTAAAGTTAAATCTTTTCCTGGGACATCATAAAAGACAAGTTTTCCCATAATCAATCCAATAAGAATCAAACCAGCAAGCTGAATGGGTTTATATTTTTTAAGAATTCCTACTAAGGATAAAATTATTGCATATAAGCCCCAGAGAAGAGAGATTGAAAGATTTCGGAGAAATTGTAGATTTTTTATTTTCTCAAAATCTATTCTGACACACTCTTGAGGGAAGTAACCCCTTCGATAATACCTCAGACACCTTTCATAATCGTAAATACTTATTTCCTTTGGTTTTCTCAATTCGGCGATTTTTCCATCAAAATATCTTATAATTTCATTGCTCAAAATCCAAAGGCTGAGGAAGTTAGCCGAAAGCAAAAGGAAAGGCAAAACAAATTTCTCTTCAACTTTTATTTCTTTTTGACCTAGCCACCAGATATAAGAAGCTAAATAAAAAGCTAAAATGCTGACAAAGAAGGCGAAAAACCTTTTATTAAAAATCGGAGTGAATTCTTCAATCCTTTCTTCCCAGGCCATATCAAATCCCAAAAGCCTGATTATCACTAACAAAAAGAGCAAAAGAGAAAAGGCTCTTAGATGATAGCTTTTCAAATAAAAACCTAACCAAGAAAGAACTACTGCTTCTGCCGCCCAGGCAATAGTAATCCAATATTGTTTCAATTGAATTGGAATGGCAATTGTTAGAAAAACTAAAGAAATTCCAGCTAAAAATAAAGTTAAATTAGGGTCTTTTAGTTTTCTCAAATAAGTAAGGTAAGCAAGGATGCAATAAAAGAAGGCCAAAATTACAGCGAAAAATCCCATCCAATTCCGGTAATCCTTTACCAAAATCCCATAGCTCCAGCTAAAATAGATTGCGGCATTCATTGTCATTAAAGCCAAATCTGGCCATTCAGCTTTTCTTTTCTGAATGAAATGGTAAAAAATGGTGATGAAGGAAAAGAGGAGGAAAAAGATGGTTAAAACAAATTCGGTATAGGCAAGTTTTTCTGGTTTATAAAGAGCGGCAAACCAGGCTCCGAAGGAAAGATAGGTGAAAAGAAATCCACTAAAAGAAAGGAGTCGCCAATTTTTAAATGAAGATATGGCCAAAATTCCCAAATTCAAAAGAACAATATAGGCAAAAATGATATTTTGGTTAGCTGCGATATTTTTCACTCCTAACATAAAGGGAGTGAAAAAACCACCAACAATTCCTATAAAGGCAATAGGGAGAGCATCATATCTCAAAGATAAAACTCCGGCTGTTAGGGTGACAATAATCATGAAGGCAAAGGCCGGAGCTAAATCAATGAGTTGATATAAATTGAAGGCAGCGAAGATTGATAAATATAAAATAGCAATTCCGCCACCAGTTAAGGCCTGGCTATATTTTCGATAGCGGTCTTTCAAATATTCGCCAAGAGTAATTAAGATTATCCCGGCAGCAAGGCCAGCAATTACTCTACCAGTTGGACCCATACCCCATCTATCAATAGCATATTTTAAGAAAAATCCTATTCCAATTATTATCGCTGCTATTCCCACTTTCACCAGCCAATTCCCACTCATTATTGTTTCTAAATTTATTATCTTTTTTGGCAAAGGAACTTCAGGCGCTTTCTCATAAGGTGGTGGTGGAGGCGGAACAGGAGGATAAAGAGGTGAAGGCAGGCCCTCTTCTAATTTTTTAACCCTCAATTTTTGATCCTCCAATTCTTCTTTCAATCTCTCAATTTCCTTTCTTAATTCTTCTATTTTTTGAATCAACTCATTATCTGGATTCATGTTTCATTTCTATAATATCAAAATCTTCTAAAAATTAAAAGGATAAGAAAGAAAAGTCCAATAAGGATCAGGGGCAAGATTAAAGAGAATAAAAAGCCTCTGGCCAGATATTTTCTTTTCCTCCAGAAATAAAAAATTCCAAAAATTTGAATTCCTAAAATAGCGAGAAGAAAGATCCGAAACAAGCTAAAGAAATACCTAAAGGGATAAAAAGGATAAATAAAAGCTGATAGAATCCCAAGAAGAAAATATATACCCAAACCAAATATAGCTGGGGTGAAAAATCCAGCTAAAAAATCTAAAAGCTTTTCCCTAAAAGTTTTATAAATTTTTATACTTTTGAAATCCCAAAAGCTAATCTTTTCCTTTGGCACAAATCCCTCGTAAACTATTCTTATTCCTTCTTCAATTTGATCTTTTGGATAGCTCGCCTCAATTAATTTTCTCTTCAAGACTTCTTGGGGAAATTTATTTTTGTTTTCTCTGAGATAATTTATAATTCTTCGATCAACCATATTTTTATTGAGGATTTAGATTTGACCATTTTCCACATCTGTCTCCCCATCTGGCAATGACCTTTCCTTCAATTCTAGCCTCAATCACCTCGCAATGATTTGGACAGCTCTGGCATTGAAAAGAGGTACATCTGATATCTTTATCTGAAATTTCAAAACCTAAAAATTTTGTTTTTGGAGAAGGATTTTCCTTAGCCAATAAAGCCACCCCAAATGCTCCCATTACTTTATTATAGGAAGGAACAATAATTTTTTGGCCCAGAGCCTCCTCAAATGCCTTTCTCATTCCAATATTTTCTGAAACTCCACCCAAAAAAACAATTGGAGGTTTTATATTTTTTCCTCTGGCAACATTGTTTAAAAAATTCCTGACCAAGCCTTGACAGAGACCGGCAACAATATCATGGGTCGGATGACCAATCTGCTGTTTATGAATCATGTCTGACTCGCTGAAAACAGTACATCTGGCTCCTATTGTTGTTGGGTTCTTTGATTTTAAAGCCAACTCGCCAAATTTTTCAACTGGAATTTTTAATCGAAAGGCCTGAGCATCTAAAAAGGCACCTGTTCCGGCAGAACAGATGAGATTTAATGCAAAATCAACCACCACTCCATTTTCTAAAATGATAATTTTCGAATCCTGGCCACCAATTTCAATCACGGTTCGAACATCAGGAACAAAATGAGTCACTCCCTTAGCATGGGCAGTAATTTCATTTTTGATCACATCGGCCCCGGTAATCACTCCGGTTAAATATCTGGCTGAGCCAGTGGTACCTAGGCTAGCAATCTCAACTTCTGGATTATGAGCCTGAATAAAATTTTTCAATTCTCTCATTCCTTTTTTGACCGCCTCAATTGGATTTCCTTCGGTCCGAAAATAGGATGAAAACAAAATTTGATTTTTTTCATCAATTAAAACGAATTTTGTTGAAATGGAGCCAACATCAATGCCTAAATATGTCTTCATGATTTTTTATGTTGATGATAATTTTTAACAACATCAATAAAGGCCTCAAGTCGAGTATCAATTCCAGCTTCGGCTACTTGCTCATCTAGAGAAAGTGATAAAAATGGAATTCCGCTTTCCTGATGAATTTTCTCTAAAATCGGCCGAACCGTCACCTCGGGCATACAATTTCTCGCAATTAGAAAATTCGCAACATAGGAATGATCATCTTTGACTGTCAAATTATAAACTTTCCCTTTAAAAATAAACCACTCTATTTTACGAATGGGAACTAAAAAATAATTTTTCAATTCTCTGTGTTTGATAAATGGTTTTCTATCGGTTACTTTGATTTTTTCATCGCCTAATCTTTTTATTTCGTGAGCGGTGGCTATCTTAAGCATATAAGAAAGTTTTTTATCTTTAATATTCTGTTCCATAAATGATGGTTTGATTCGATTCCGTATCAGAAGCCAGAATAATTGACTTGCTAAGTTTCGGGAGGTGGTTACTCCTCGATAAGTAGTCTCTCCATATTCGTCTCTGAAATTACCATCTCCTCTAAAAAATCCTTTTAAAATTTCTTTTTGTAAATTGGGTTCGAGAGTCATTAAATCATTGTGAAGTAATTTTTGATCACAATTCCTGGTTCTAAAATTTCTCTTAATTATATCAATAACATCATTAATATATTTTCTCTCCCGAGGAGAAAAATCAAAATCGATGCCTCTTATATATCTTTTATTTTTTTCAGTATCATAACGGATTGAGCCTTCAGCTAACCAATAACCAAGCATTCTAAGTAAGTCTGGTGAGTAAGGAAACTGCTTGATCTCTTCCCATTTAGGTGCTCTCGTATACTCTTTTTGCAATTCAAAACAACTTGAGCTCTTCACTTCCTTCGGAATTGGAATAGCAACAAAATCTCCTCTCTTAGCTTGATAAGCTGGAGTAAACTTTGGGTTTTTAATTTCTTTTGTCCAACTTCCCTTAAGTGTAGTTTTTACTAGTAAAATTGGATGTTCGGGAGTAACTGAAATTGTTAATAATTTTCCACCACAATCTATTTTTAATATTGGCCCTTGATAATTCCGACACCACTTATGGGTTACTTTTTTGAATCTTCCTTTATGAGTTAGAACTTTTTCTCCGACTTTTATTTCTTGAATTGGTTTTTGTAAATAACCTTCAACAGTGATATTAGTATCTTTGATAAAACAGCCAAAGGGAAGTAGATGAATTATCCCATCAAAATCTTCTTTAATATATTTTAGCATTTCGTAAATGGCGTCTCTTCCATGGCCGCCAACAGTTGATTTTAAATAGGGATTAATTTTTCTCTGAATTGTCCAGTCCTTCCAGGGGAAAATCAATTTTTTCAAATGGTAAATGAGACCCATTTCCCGATGGACCTCAATTCCTTCCAGGCCCAATTTTCTTTCTATTTCGAAATTTATTGCCGAGTCACAGACAGTATAAATTTCTCCAACCAAACCTACTTTTGGCAGATCATCCTTTTTCTCTATTTTAATTTCTCTCAATTTTCTTAAAGCCTCTTTTTTGAATTTCGAAAAATCTTTCTCTTTATTTATTTTTTCTAATTCTGAGAAAATCTCAGTTAACAATCTATCAGTTTTACCCTTCTCTACCTCCCTTGGCCTTAAATATTGAGCCATTCTCTCAATTTTTTCAATTAGTCCCAATTTTTTAAAGAAAAATCGGCCGGTTTTTATTATCTGCCAGAAGGAAGCGCCAGAAATTTTTTTAATTGCCCGATAAATATCTTTTGGAGTAGCCCGGAAATCTAAAAAATTAATATCATGACCAGCTTCTTTTAAAACTTTTTCTTGAATTGCTCCATAATATCTTTGTCGACAAGAACCGCCAACATTCTGAACCATAAAAACGGTATTAGCTCCTTTTTTTAGAGCTGGCAAATAATTTCCCAGGGTGACCTTCATTGGAAAACAATACATTTCGGGAGCAATTTTCGCTCCCTCGGCAATGGTCTGAGAGGTTGTTTTCTCTGGAGGAATAACTTCAAGACCCAATTGTTCAAATAGGGTCTTGAAAGCAATAGTATAATTTCCAAATCTGGCAAAAGTAATTATTGGTTTCATTTTTGGTATTCTGCCTCACATTCATCAATCATTCTTTCCACATCTCTTTCATCCTTAACATCCTAACATGTATAAAAAAACTGTCAAATTCTTGTCTCTCTCTTAGCTATAATGATACTGAAGGCTTTAGAGAGAATAGAGTTTGGGCATTTAAGAAGGTAAAGGCAGTTTGGAAAGAAAGGAGAAAGCTCTCTAAAATTAAGGTTAAAGGTGTAATCCCTTTAACCAAGCAAGATGGAAAGAGATTGCTGATATAAAGAGAACCTGGCTTTAGAGATTTAAATTATCTTTTCAATAATTCAGATTTCTTCCTAGGTAGCAATATCAGTTGTCCATCACTAACCAGAATTAGATTTCTTGGCTGGTTCTACTCTAAAAACTGCTCTTTTGGGCTCAGGGCAGAATGAAGAGACTGAATTCAATGCTCCTCAATTAGGTCCTTTTGAGAGAACTTGTCAGAACTTCTGGAAGTCATTAGGAGTTGAGAGAAAGCTAAATAAGTTAAGTCAGAATTAGGCTTTATTAAATTAAAAACTTAATGCGTAATAAGAATTAGGGCAATTTTGGGCAAATTTTGGCAGGATTTTACGAATAAAATTGAGGTAAAGAGAGCTAAAATTTGTGGAAAACCTTATTACGCATTATCTTTATTGGTGAAGAGAGAAATTTATTCAAAACCTTATTTTATTATGGCTTTATCAAAAGAGGGGTGTCAAGGGCAAGGAGTTGAAAAAAATAAAAATTTGAGTTAAAATTTGGTCTATGGAGAAATTTAAATTTTTAGATAAAAACAGGCTCTCTCAGTTTCCAAAAAATCCTGGGGTTTATTGTTTTAAGAAAGATAAAAAAATTTTATATATTGGCAAGGCAGCCAATCTTAGAGAAAGGGTAAAGAATCATTTCCAGCAGCCCAGTTACAGAGATTATTTATTTTTGGATAAAGTCAAAAAAATAGGTTATATAAAAACTGATTCGGAAATTGAGGCCCTGATTTTAGAGGCAAATTTAATTAAAAAATATCAACCAAAATATAATGTCATTTGGCGAGATGATAAAAATTATTTTTTTATAGCGAAAACTGAAGAGGACTTTCCAAGAATATTTTGGACTCACCAGATAAAACTAAAAACTAAAAGCTCTAAGCTAAAAGCTGAATATATTGGTCCTTTTGTTGATGGAAAGGCTTTAAAACAGACTTTAAAAGTCTTAAGAAAAGTTTTTCCTTATCGATCCTGTCGAACTCTACCTAAAAGACCTTGTCTTTGGTATCATTTGGGAAGATGCCTCGGGCCCTGCACCCTAAAATCAACAAAAATTCCGTTGCTACATAGCAGCGGAAGTTTGGTAAAAATCTCTCAGAGAAATGCCAAAAATTTAATGAAGATTATTCAAGAAGGAAAAAATCCAGCCTTAAAGGAATTAAAAAGGGAAATGAAATTAGCCTCAAAAAATCAAGAGTTTGAAGAGGCAGCCAAAATCAGGGATCAAATTATGGCTTTAGAGAGAATAATGGAACATGCCAAAATTTTTGAGCCAGAAATTGACGCTAAATTAAAGCCATGGCAAAAATTTGGCGTTAGTTGGCAGAAAATAGAGAGAGAATTAAGAAAAATTTTAAAAACCAAAAATAAAATATCAAGAATTGAGGCCTATGATGTTTCTAATATTGTTGGTCAAGCGGCAACTGGTTCAATGGTTACTTTTGTAAATGGTATTCCGGATAAAAATTTTTACCGAAAATTTAAAATCAAAATTGCTGGCAGACCAAATGATCTCAATATGCTCAGAGAGTGTTTAAACCGCAGGTTTAAACATAAAGAGTGGCCTTATCCCGATTTAATTTTAATTGATGGTGGCCGAGCCCAACTCAATGCCAGCCTCAAATGTTTAAGGTTCTGCCTTAAACAGATAAAGATTATAGCTTTAGCTAAAAGAAAGAATGAATTATTTATAGAAAGTCGGAAAAAGCCAATTTTACTCAAAAATTTGCCAAGGGAAATTTTTAATCTCATTTTACAACTAAGAGACGAAGCCCATCGTTTTGCCAGAAAATATCATCATAAATTAAGGGATATTGACCTCTTCTCAGAATCTTGATAAGATTGAAAGAGATGTGGTCTTTATTTTTGCAAATGGTGGCTGGGATTTTGGGAATCTTTTTGGCCCAAAGATATGTTCCGGGAGTAGAGTTTATTGGACCTTGGCAGACATTGGTTTTAGCTGGAGTAATTTTGGGTTTAATCAATTTTTTCATTAAGCCAATCTTAAAAATAATCACTTTGCCTTTGAGAATTTTAACCTTTGGTCTTTTTAGTTTGATAATCAATATGCTGATGGTCTGGCTAGTTGATATTATTTTTCCCGAGCTAATTATTCCCGGAATAATTCCTCTTTTTTGGACATCATTGATTGTCTGGGGAATTAGTTTTATCCTTATAAAGTGGATGCCTGGCCGATAAAAGAAGTATGGCTCAATATTTACCAATTGCTCAAATTACAGTAGCTATATTTTTAATTGTTTTTATTCTTTTGCAACAAAGAGGTACGGCTTTGGGTTCTGCCTTTGGAGGAGAAGCCGGATTTTATGCTACCAGAAGAGGTATCCAGAAAAAAATTTTTTGGTTAACCTGCCTTTTTGGGTTTCTTTTTATAATTTTGGCCCTTTTAAACCTTATCCTTTAATCACAATTTTGGCCCAGGCCTCTCAGCTCACCGATTAATTATGAATTACCACTGGCCTTCTAAATCTCAATGGAGGCAATTTTTTAAAATTCTTTCCAAAGAAGAAAAGATTATTTTCTCTCTTTTTTTATTTCTCTTTCTTGGCTCTTTCATTTTTCTTTCAATCAATTTTTATTTTAAGAAGACAGAAATTCAACCAGCTGAAGGAGGTAGTTTTGTTGAAGTGGTGATTGGCCAGCCGAGATTTATTAATCCAATTTTTGCTCCAGCTAATGATATTGATAGAGATTTAACTGAACTTATTTTTTCCGGGCTAATGAAATACGATAGCGAGGGTAAAATTATTCCCGATTTAGTAAAGGATTACCAGATTTTAGATGATGGAAAAATTTATGAGTTTAATTTAAAGGAAAATCTTTCCTGGCAAGACGGTCAGCCCTTAACTGTTGATGATGTCATTTTTACTATTGAAACAATTCAAAATCCAGAAACGAAATCGCCTCTCAGACCGAGCTGGTTAGGAGTAAAAGCGGAAAAAATCTCTGACTCAAAAATTGGCTTAGAATTAAGAGGACCCTCCAGTATCTTTTTGGAAAATCTAACCTTAAAAATAATTCCAAAACATATCTGGGAAAATGTTTCTCCCCAAAACTTTCCCCTTTCCTTTTTTAATTTAAAACCCATTGGTTCAGGTCCTTATCAATTGAAAAATTTGGTCCAAGACAAAGAAGGCAAGATAACTTCTCTTGATTTAATTAGAAATCCTCACTATCATGGAAAGACTCCAAATCTTCAGCAAATTTCTTTTCAATTTTTTGAGCAGGAAGAGGATTTATTGAAGGCAATCAAAGATGGCAAAATTGACGGTTTCTCTCTAAGCTCAATCAACTTTAATGAGGCTTGGCTAAAATTCAATCTTTATTCTTTTTCCCTGCCAAGATATTTTGCGGTTTTTTTTAATCCAAAAGAATCAAAAGCCCTGGCTGAAAGAGAAGTTAGACAAGCCCTAAATTATGGCACTAATAAAAAAGAAATTGTCAGAGAAATGTCAATCCCTGAAAAAGCAATTGTTGATTCTCCAATTTTGCCAGAAATTTATGGATTTAATAGACCTTCAAAAATTTATCAATTTGATCTGGAAAAAGCTAAGCTCCTTTTAGAAAAAGCGGGATTCCTCGAAGTTCAAACTGGAATTAGGGAAAAAGTTATTAAAAAAGAGCTGGCTTTTCAATTTAAGGGTAACTTAACTTTTGGTTCTCGTGGCAAAGAAGTAGAAGAACTTCAAAAATGTTTAGCCAGGGATAAAGAAATTTATCCCGATGCTGAAATCAATGGTTACTTTGGCCCAAAGACCAAAGAAGCGGTAATTAGATTTCAGGAAAAATACCGGGAGGAAATTTTAAAGCCCTTTGAATTGGAAAAGGGAACTGGCGAGGTCAGAAAGGCAACCAGGGATAAATTAAATGAAGTTTGTTTTGGAAAACCAGAAGAAAAAATTCCCCTTAAATTTTCCTTAGCCACTGTCAATCAACCGAGATTAATTGTAATATCCAATCTTTTGAAATCCCAGTGGCAGGCCTTGGGAGCTGAGGTTGAAATTAAAACTTATGATATCTCTACTCTGGAAAAAGAGATTATCAAACCAAGGAATTATAGCCTGCTTTTGTTTGGTGAGGTTCTGGGAATGATTCCCGACCCATTTCCTTTCTGGCATTCTTCTCAGAAAAAAGATCCGGGTTTAAATTTAGCCCTTTATGAAAACAAAGAATGTGATAAACTATTAGAAGAGGCTCGTCAGAATTTGGATGAGGGAAAAAGAAAGGAATTACTGGAAAAATTCCAGGAAATTTTAATTGAAGATGCTCCGGCTGTCTTTTTGTACAATCCAGGTTATCTTTATTTTGTTAGCAAAGAAATCAGGGGAATAAAAGAAGGAATAATCGCCGAGCCCTCTCAGAGATTTATAGGGATTGAGGATTGGTATCTCAAAACAAAAAGGGTATGGAGATAAAAAAAATTCAAAATCAAAAATTCAAAATTCAAAATTACCAATTGGAAACTAAAGATGCCCAATTGATTAGATATTTAAGTGAGATGAAGGATGTTCTTTACGATCAGAAGTGGGCGAAAAATGCTCCTGATTTTCAAGTTTATTATGTCTGGCGGGGGCTAAAACCTGGTCAGAGTCCCTTCAGAAACTTAAGAGAGGAAAATGATATAAGATACGATATTACCATCATTCCAGCTAAAATGTTGGGTCAGGAATTTCCGAAAACTAAAGGCCATCGCCATCTCAATCATTTTCAAGAATTAATTCAGGTCCTGGAAGGAAGAGCCTTCTATTTTGCTCAAAGAGGTCAGGGGAAAAAAATTGAAGACTGTTATGTAATTAAAGCGAAAAAGGGAAATTTTGTAATTATTCCTCCCAATGTTGACCATCTCACCATCAACCCAGGAGGGAAAAAATTAGTCATGGCCAATTGGATATTCAAGAAAGTAAAATCTGATTATAGTTTATTTGAAAAATTCCAGGGAGCCTGTTATTACTATACCAAATCGGGCTGGATTAAAAACAAAAATTATGATAAAATTCCTAATTTACGTTTTGAGAAACCCTTAAAATCGAAACCTAAAAATTTAGATTTTTTGAAATGACTCAAATTAAAAAAGCGGTTGTTCCAATAGCTGGTCTGGGGACAAGATTTTTGCCTTTAAGTAAGGTTTTACCAAAAGAACTTTTCCCTTTGGTTGATAAGCCAGTTTTACAATATATCATTGAAGAAGCAGTAGCCTCTGGAATCAAAGAAATTATTTTTGTGATTAGACCGAAGAGAAAAGAGGTTTTAACTTACTTTAAGAAATATTTCAAAAAAACACCAGAGTTAGAAGAAATTTTAAAAAAAAGAAAAAGGAATCACCTCTTAAAAGAGTTAAAAAAACTTGAAAAAATTTCGAAAAATATTTCCTTTTGGCATGTCTTCCAGAGAAAACCCTTGGGAGCCAGTCATGCTATTTTGCAAGCTGAAAAGTTAATTAAAAATGAACCCTGTGCAGTTTTATATGGTGATGATATCGTGGAATCTAAAGTTCCCTGTCTTTGGCAACTAATTGAAATTTTCAAGAAATATCAAAAACCAGTAATTGCTCTTTACCGAATTCCTAAAGAAAGTTTCCGATTTTATGGAATGGTTGAAGTAAAGAAAATTGCCAAGCGTCTTTATAAAATCAAGAAGGTAGTGGAGAAGCCTTCAATTACTGAAGCTCCCTCCAGTTTGGCAGTGGTTGGAAAGCATATTATCACTCCTGAAGTTTTTGACCACTTAAAAAAAACCTCTTTTGATTTAAAGAAGGATCTAACTTTAAGTACAACTTTAAGCGAAATGGCAGAGGCTGGGAAAGAGGTTTATGGCTACGAATTTGAAGGAAAGTGGTTAGAGTGCGGAAATAAATTAGCCTATTTAAAATCAAATCTCTATCTTTCTCTAAAACATCCTCAATTTGGCAAAGAACTTAGAAAAGAGATTAGGCGGACGTGGTGGAACTGGTAGTCACGATAGCTTCAGGAGCTATTGGGAGAATTCCCGTGAGAGTTCGAATCTCTCCGTCCGCACAATGAAAAAACAACAAATTCTTAAAATTATACCTCTCGGAGGATTAGGTGAGGTTGGTCGGAATATGATGCTCCTTGAGTATAAAAGGATAATTTTAGTTATTGATATGGGTTTCCGTTTACCAGAAGAAGATATGCCAGGAATCGATTACATCATTCCCAATATTGAATACTTAAAAGAGAAAGAAAAAAATATTTTAGGGATTCTCTTTACCCATGGTCACTATGACCACATTGGCGCTGTTCCCTATTTGATTGAACGAATCTGGCATCCCAATTTAAGAATTTTCGCTTCTCCTTTAACTCGGGGAATAATTTTAAAAAGGCAGGAAGATTTTCCTCAACAGCCAAAATTAGAAATAACTGAAGTGAAAGATGGCTCGAGAATAAAATTGGGTCCTTTTAGAATTGAATTTCTTAGATTAAATCATAATATTCCAGATAATTTAGGATTGTTTATTGAAACCCCGGTTGGTAATATTTTCCATACCTCTGATTTCAAATTTGATCCCAGTCCAGTCAATGATTTACCAACCAATTTTCAGAAATTAAAAGAAATTGGGAAAAGAAAAATTTTGCTCATGATGTCAGACTCAACTGGAGCAGAACAAGAGGGTCATTCCCTTTCAGAAAAAACGATTGAGAAAAATTTGGCTGAGATCTTTAAAAAAGCAGAAGGCAGAATTATTGCCGCCACTTTTGCTTCACTCATTAATCGAATTCAGCAAATTATCACCCTTTCAGAAAAATATCAAAGAAAAGTAAGCCTGGAAGGTTATTCAATGAAAACCAATGTTGAAATTTCAAAGATTTTAGGATATCTCAAGGCAAAAAAAGGAACGATAATTGAGGGAAAAGAAATTCTAAACTATCCAGATAAAATTCAAACTATTCTCTGTACCGGAGCTCAGGGAGAAGCCGAGGCGGTTTTAATGAGAATTGCTAACCGGGAGCATCCTTATTTAAAAATAAAAAAGGGAGATACAGTAATTTTTTCCTCTTCGGTCATTCCTGGAAATGAAAGAACAGTCCAGATTATGAAAGATGAAATTTTAAGACAAGGGGCGAGGATTTTTCATTACAAAATGATGGATATCCATGCCGGTGGCCATGCCCAAAGAGAAGAACTAAGAAAGATGATAAAAATTATGAGGCCGAGATTTTTCTTTCCTATCCATGGCCAATATTCAATGTTGGTCAGCCATGCTGAGTTAGCTAAAGAAATGGGGCTTTCAGAAAAAAATGTCATTTTAGCTGAAAATGGCCAGATTATTAATCTAAATCCAAAGAAAATCTTTATTGAAAAAGAAAAAGTTCCTTCAAATTATATCATGGTTGATGGTTTAGGAATTGGCGATGTTGGAGAAATAGTTTTAAGGGACCGTCAGATGTTGGCCAAAGATGGAATGTTTGTCATTGTGGCAGTGGTTGATAGACAAACTGGCAAGGTCAGGGGCTCTCCTGATATAATCTCAAGAGGATTTGTCTATTTAAGAGAATCAAAGGAATTGCTTAGAGAAACAAGAAAAAGGGTAATTGGAATTGTTGATAAAGCAGCTGGTTCGGGAGGAGCAGTCAATTGGGTCTTTATCAAAGATGAAATCAGAAACAAAATCGGCCAATTCTTGTTTTCCAAAACTCAGAGACGTCCAATGATTTTGCCAGTTGTTATTGAGGTATAATTGATTTAATTTTCAAAAGAAAGTATAATCAAACTATGAGACCTAAAAAGAAAAAATTTAAAATACCGGTAATTGATCTCAAAAAATATCGAGGAAAGCAAGTTGCCATTATTGATGGAAAAGTAGTAACTTCAGGAAAAACTACTGAGGAGGTTTTAAAAAAGGCTCAAGCTCTCTATCCCAAAAAAGAAATTTGGCTATTTTCTGTCCCCCACAGCGAGGTTTTCATTTACATTCTCTTAATGAAATGATTAAATATCGATTCCCTCATGGAATTCAATTGAAAGGAAATGGAAAAGTTGTCTCTCTCCCAGTAATACCAGTTCGATTTTATAAAAATTCTAAAAAAATCCCCTTATTGCTTTTAATAGACTCTGGAGCAGAAACTACTCTCCTAACTCGTAGCGATGCCAAGGCTTTAGGTATTGACCTAAAGAAGGGGAAAGAAATGATTATCTCTGGAATTGCCCTGACGAGAGTAATTTTTGGATATCGGCATAAAGTTGAAATGGAAATCGAGGAGAGTAAATTTGAAATCCCCGTTCTTTTTGCTGATTCTGATGAATCACCACGGGTCCTCGGTAGAGAAGGAGTTTTTGATAAATTTTTTATTTTATTTAATGAAAAGGGAAGGCAGACAATTTTTATTCTCCCTGATACTAACTCCAAAAAGAAATTAAGATCAATTCTTAATGATTAATAAAAAAATGGAAATTTTTTTATTTTATGAGGATTTTTTCTGCTGTTAGGCCAACCGGAGAAGTCCATATCGGAAATTATTTGGGAGCAATAAAGCAGTGGATAGAGCTCCAAGAGAGTAATGAGTGCATTTTTTGTATTGTTGACCTCCATGCCATTACCACTCCTTATCAACCAGGCCAGTTACAGAGAAACATTCTTGATTTAGCTGTTGCCTATTTAGCTGCTGGTTTAGATCCGGAAAAATGTATCTTTTTTGTTCAGTCCCAAGTAAAAGAACATACCCAGCTTGCCTGGCTCTTGGGAACAATTACTCCTTTAGGAGAATTAAAAAGAATGACCCAATTCAAAGAAAAGGTAAAAAGACATCCAGAATATGTTAATGCCGGTTTATTAAATTACCCCCTTTTAATGGCGGCTGATATTTTACTTTATCAAACTGATTTGGTCCCAGTTGGTAAAGACCAAAAACAACATGTTGAACTAACTCGCCAAATCGCCCGCTATTTTAATAAAAAATTTGGCCAAACCTTCAAAGAGCCTAAAGTTTTGTTACCAAAAATGGGAGAAAAAATCATGTCTTTAGCAAATCCAAAAAAGAAGATGTCAAAAACTGATGATCCAGCAGGTTGTATTTTACTTTTTGATGAACCAGAAGAAATTAAGAAAAAAGTGATCTCAGCTGTTACCGATTCTGGGAAAATTATCAAATATGACCCAATTAAAAAACCAGGGATATCTAATCTTTTGACAATTTACTCCCTTTTCTCCGGAAAATCAATTAAAGAGTTAGAAAAGAAATTTAAAGAAGGAAGTTATGAAAAATTCAAAAAATCTTTAGCCGAATTATTAATTGATTCTTTAGAACCTTTTCGGAAAAAAAGAAAAGAGCTCCTCCAGAGAGAAGTCTATTTAAAAGAAATTTTAGAGAGGGGAAGAAAAAGAGCCCAAATTATTGCCCAATCAACCATGGCTGAGGTTAGTAAGAAAATGGGTCTGATTTAATTTTCTTTCTTTTTCAAATCGTTAAAACGATATTTAAAAATATCTTTTTTTATTGGCCCAAAGAAGAACATATAAATTCCGGCGAAAAGATATTTGAGATAAGTTTTTAGTCTGCCATCTTTTTCAAAACGCCGGGTCGAGGTTAAGATCGGCTTGGTTTTAATAAAACCGAATTTCCCAAATTTCCTCGCTGTTTTGACATAGAAATGGTCTTCAGCTATTTTTATTTCCTCATCGAATCCGCCAATTTTATGATGAATGTCTTTTCTAACCAAAATTGAATTGGTGGCATAGGCTGTGAATCTCTGAATTGATTGAACAAACCAATTATAAATTTTATAAGCAAATTTATCAAAGCTATTTCCATCAGGGTAGATCGGAAAAGAAGCTACATCTAATTTTCTTTTTTCAAATTCCTCTAAAAGATTCTTTAAAAAATTTTCTGGCAAATAAATATTATCGGCATCCATAAACAAGAAAATATCACCTTTGGCTATTTTTGCCCCCTCATTCCTTCCTTTAGCTGGTAATCCGCCAGGAACAACTTTACAACCAAAACTTTTGGCAATCTCAACGGTTTTATCAATTGAACCGGCATCAGCAACAATTATTTCGTAATCATCAAAATTTTGCTTTTTAATTTCCTTAAGCAGTAAAGGAAGATATTTTTCCTCATTTAAAGTTGGAATGATAATGCTTAACATTTTTGAACTTAGCGCCAATATCTAATATTTTTTATCGTATTTTTAGCTCAGAACAATTTTTTAGCCTCCTGCCAAATCTCTGGATTGTTTTGTTTCACCTTGAGCCAATACCACCATTCAGCGCCCCAGAGATAAAATTCATCCAGACCGGTTTTTTTGGCAAATTCAATATTATCTTTAAATCTTTCCAAATTCATAGTCTTTTCTTGTTCCTCTAGTGGTGATTCATTAAGGAGTTTTGGTCCCCAGGGTTCAGCCTGGAGTTCAACCACAATCACCTTTTTATTAAATATTTTTTCAATGTATTCTGCTTTCCTCCAATAGAAAATCGGCGGCAAAGGGTAATAAACATAAATTCCGAGTTGCCTAAACCAGACTTTCTTATACATGGTTACCCCAACCATATCACCAAGTTGGGCAGCCCTAATCCAGAGAGAACCTTCCCCACTCTCAGAAATAAGAATTGGTCTATTTTGGAAGTCTAAAGATTTTACCAAATTTACCTCTCTTTTTAAAAAATCTTTATCAACCCAGGGGCACTCCCCGAAAGGAAAAAATGGTTCATTTTCCACTTGCCAGGCCCAGATTGAGGGCCGTTCCCTATATCTTAAAACTATCTTTTCTAATAATTCTAAAATTTCTTTTTGCTGTTCCTCTTTAGCCAAATTTTTTGCCCAATTGGGAATATGACATTCTGGCCAACGAGGGGTTTTCATTCCAATTGCCAAAAGGATTTTTCCTCCTTTTTCTTCAGCTTCTTTTATTTGCCAATCTAAATCTTCGAAATGGTAACTTCCTTCTTCTGGTTCAATCTGATCCCAGTGAGTAATTAACTTTATATTTCTTACTTTCAAATCATCTAATAAAGCTAAATAGGTTTCTCGCCAATCAAGTCCCAAAAGTTCAGCCTGCTTTTGTGAGAAATTCACTCCCCAGCTAATTTCTTCTGCCCGAGGAGGCTTCCCTATAAAAAGATAACAACAAAAAAGAAAAATGAGTATTCCAAAGGAGATTAAAATCGGTATTAAAATTTTTTTCATCTCATTAGAAATTGTCATGATTTTATCCCGATAGAAATTAGAAGATAAATAAAATTTCTAACGGGCTCATAAACAGACTGAAGCTTAAAACTCGTTAAATAGAAAATTAAAAATCCGATTAAAGTTAAAAAAATTGCTCCAAAAATACAAGCCAAATAACCAAAATATTGGCTTAGTATCCCTCCAGATATTGGTCCTAAGATAGCTGCCAAAGATAAAGTTGATTTTAAAAGACCAGTTGCGCTGGCTTTTTCAATGTTCTTTTCCAAAACTAACTTTAAAGAACCAACATAAAGCAAACTCCAAGAAAAAGCTAAAAGAATTTGAGTTGGTAAAAACTGAAGGGGATTTGAAGCTAAGGTGAAAGAATAGAAAGTAATTGCTGAAAGGATGAAACCGGAAATTACTAAATTCTTACTCTTTAAATTATCTAATCTTGGCATTATCAAAAACTGAAAAAAAGAATTTGTGAAATAAATAATTCCAATCCAAAATTTTGAAATTCCAAAAGAAGCTAAATAAAGAGGGAAAATTGTCCAAATCATATGAGCTCCAGAGTGTCGAAGAAAAAAAGACAAATAAACCGGGAAGCTATTTTTTATTATCTTTAAAGGAAAAAGAGGAACCCGAAGAGAAACCTTTGGGATTTCCATTTTTAAAGCAAAAATAAAAGCCAAAATAAAAAACAAAGAGCCTAAAGAAAATATCTTCCAAGAAATAGCTAAAATTCCAGCTAAAAACTGGCCTACCGCCCAACCTAAACTGCCAAAAGAACTAAATTTACCAATTTTTTTATTCAGATCATAAATATAGGCAATCAAAGCGGCTGGAAAAATTCCGATACAAAATCCAACTAAGACTCGGGCCAAAAGTAATTGAAATGGAGTCTGGGCCAAAGCCTGTAAGGGAAAGGAAATAATTGAGGCCAAAAGCCCAAAAATTAAAAAATTTTTTCTCCCGTGAATATCAGAAAGTCGGCCAAAAATATAAAAAGAGAGAAACATCGCTAAACCATAAAAAGCACCGATTAAACCAATCTCAAAATCAGTAGCTTTTAACTCTTTAGCAAAAATTGGGATAAACAAAAGTGAAGAAGCGATTGCCGACTCAGTTAAAAAATTAATGATATTAGCTCGCATTTTTAAAATTTAGCTAAAATTGCTAAACCAGCTCCAATTAATAAAAAGTAAAACAGTGAAAATCAACAAAAAAGATGGTCCCTCCTAATAAAATCCAAAAAGCCAAAGGAAATCAAAGAAACTGCCCAATTTTGTAAAAGCGCCAGCTGCTCCTGCCTAATTTAGGATTAAAATTCCCAAGTTTTTTATTTTCAGACTTTCTCTTTTCTTAAAAATTTCTTCGCCCACTTTTTGAGTGAAAAGAAAGACTATTGCCATCAAAAAGGTTCCAATTCTTGTCTAAATGAAGCCGTTGATAATACGATTAACCAAAGCATATTTTTTGAATATTAAAGATTCCTAATTTTTCTCCTTCAATAAATCCTTCCATAGCCATTTTAGCTAAATATCCTTTTTCCAACCAGTCAAAAAGCCATTGATTGGTGTAATTTGGATTTCCTTGCAAAGCTCCAAATCCTGATTTCAAAAGCCATCTCTTATTAAATTCCTCTTGGGAACCAATGGGCGGAGAAATAATAATGGGTATTCCTAAAGCAGAATAAAAAGAGAGTTCTGATGGTTTCGTCCATAAAATATCGGTTTTTCTTAAAAGAGAATTAAATTTTTGAAAGTAATTTTCGATATCCCTTTCAAATATGATTTTGATGTTTTCTCCTAAATATTCCATTAAACCCAGTCTTTTAAGATTTTTCCCAAAATATTCTTTAACTCTTTCTCTAACCCCGGCTGATAAAATTATTTTGATTTGGCCTTTTTTAATTTTTTCGGCTAAGCTCTTTAAAATTTTAATTCCGATTTCTTTTTGGGCTCCGGCGCCACCAACCGAAAACATTAGGGTTAAGGGATGATCAGATTTTTCAGGTAAAGAACCCAAATTTTCTTCAATCAAAACTTTATATTTGTGAAAATATCTTCTTTTGGGATCTAAATTTAAAATTCGATATCCTAAATCTTCTTTTAAAATCTCCATTTTTTCTGAACCAATGTTTTCCAAGGGCAAAGGGTAACCAGTCAAAAAAATATTTTCTTTTTTTACCCCATAAAGTTTCAATCTTTCAACTACTCTTTCAGTTGGAGCCAAATATTTAATTTTACTTTTTTGAGAATTCAGTGGTGCCCAGGTTCTCGAAATATCGCTATCACAAACAACACAAAAAATTTCGCCAGGATAATTAAAAAATTCAGCCATGAAGGCTGGGATGAAAAAAGTACTAATAAAGGTTGAAGGTGTTACCTTCAGTTTTTCAATCAAATCCTTTCCCCAGCCCTTTTTGATTAAAGAAAAAATTTGTTTTAAAGCCAGATTGGGTTTTGATAAATCTCTTTTTGGATAAAAAGTTAAAATTTTTTGAAACTGGTCATAGATTAAAAAAGAGAGTTTACCCACTAAAGGAATCCTCGAAAAACGGGAAATAAATTCGTAAAATTTTCTTGTAGTCTCCCAGATTTTTTTATCTTTTTCTGGAATTCCCTGATAATCATTAGCATTAATAACTTTTCCTTCAGGAGCTAGATTTCTCAAAGGATAAGCAGTTCTCTGATGCCCATAACCCATATTGACTGAGATGACCCAGGTTTTTTGGTTCATAAATTTCCTCACCTTCAATTATATCAAATCCATTGGCTAGCTTAAACTGACGCCAAATTCTTGCCATGGCTTGAATTTAGCGCTATAATTGAGATATGGAATTGAAGAAATATAAATATTATTTTGCTAAACCAAGGTCAGAAATTGTAAAAGATATTTTTTCTTGGATTGCAATTGCTGGAGCTATTTACATTGCAGCTAGCTCTCCATATTTTATTAGAAACATTTTAAATAATTACAAGAAGCTGAATAAATATCCGAAAAAGAAAGTGAGGGATACTTTTTATAAATTAAGAAAACAAGGATTAATCGAAATAAAAATGAAGGGGGGTCAAATTTATATTAGCCTAACAAAAGAAGGAAAAAGAAAAGCAGGAATGTTTCAAATTGATAAATTAGAAATAAAACGCCCGAAAAAATGGGATGGGAAATGGCGATTGGTTATTTTTGACATTTCCCAACTCAAAAAAATTTATCGTGAGGCCTTTCGAGGAAAATTAAAAGAGCTGGGATTTTATCAATTGCAAAAGAGTGTCTGGGTTCATCCCTTTGATTGCCAGGCAGAAATTGAATTATTAAGGAACTTTTTTGGTTTAACAGAAAAAGAAGTAAGATTGGTAGTAGCTGAAAATATCGGTGATGATAGAAAACTAAGAGAGAGATTCAAGCTCAACTGACGCTAAATTGATGCCATGGCTTGAATTTAGCGACAGTAAGATGCTCAATAAAAGAATTTTAATATTGGAGGAATTTTAATTTTTGGCTTTTCTGTAATCGCCAGGTAATTAGACCCAAAATTAAATAGGAAATGGCTAGCCAAATCCAGGAAATTTCTAAGGTTTTAAAGGCAAAGGGAATTTTTGAGGAAATATCCACTATTTTTATTACATAGGTTAATAAAAACCAAGTCGGCAAAGATAAAATCCAACCCAGGGGTTGCCAAATTGCTCCAAAAAAAGCAAAGAGAAAACCAAAAAGCATTATCAAATAGAGCCAAGGAACAATTAAGAGATTAGTAATTGGAGCGACAAAAGAAATATAGCCAAAATTATAGATTAAAATTGGCAGGGTAAAAATTTGAGCTGAGAAAGTCATTGCCAAAATATTTCTTAATTGAAAATCATTGGGAACTTTTTTAAACCATTCTTGAAAAATTGGCATCAGATAAATTATTCCCATCATGGCTAAAAAAGAGAGTTGAAAACCAACATCCAATTTTAAAAGCAAAGGATTTTGGGCTAACATTAGGGCAGCGGCAAAAAATATTGAATGAGAAGAGAGACTTAGCCTTCCCAAATACTGACCGAGAAGAAAAAGCCCACCCATAATTCCAGCTCGAATAGCCGAAGGCTGAAGACCGCTCAGGACAATAAATAAAACAATTAAAATTATTGAAAAATAAAAGGCCTGTTGTCGCCAAAAACCTAAACCAATCAAAATTGTCATTAAAATACTAGTCAAAATGGTAACATGAAGCCCGGAAATAGCGGTAATGTGTCTTACCCCGGCTCTATTTAAACTCTGTTTTAAATCCTCTGAGATCTGCTTTTTGTCTCCCAAAATCATGGCTGACAAAATTGAACTTTGAGGTGGAGAAAGATTTTGAGATATGCTTTGTCTTAATTTATTTTTAAAAGATAAAATTTTGGCATAAATTATTGAAGTTAAACTTTGATAATTCTCTCTTTCTAGGAGTTCAATTTTTGGCCAATAGATTACTGAATAAATCCCATCTTTGGCTAAATAGCCTGGGTAGTCAAAATCTCCCAGCTCTTTGGGACTTTCCAATTTCCCAGTAATTTTTAATTTATCTCCATAGTGATATTCTGGATAACGATTAGTAGTGACTAAAACTTTTCCCTCTATTTTTTCTGGCCTGACTGTTAATTTTATATTCTTTTCTCTGATATCTGGTTCTTTAATAATTTCTCCTATTAAAGTAATTTTTTGACTCAAATCATTATATTTTCTTAACTCATTATTTAAAACTTTAAATTCAGCTAATTGATGGCGCCAAATTCCAACCACTAAAAATAAAATGGAAAATCCAATTACGACCAATTTTTTGGATTGCCAGAAAATAGAAATTGGTAAAATTCCAAAAACTAAAAATCCCAACAGATAAATTTGGGGAATTGTAATGATTGAACTTAAAAAAACTCCTCCAATAAAGGAAAGGCAGAGATAAAGGAGAATTTGTGAGGAGGTCATTAATAAATCTTAAGGAAAATTTAAATAATTTTCAAAATAAAAAGTTAAAATTCTATCTCAATTTGACAAAATTTTTGGCTTATTTAATATTTAAATTAGAGGAGGTGTTTAGATGAGCGAAATGAGCAAAGAAATGCGGAAAGAGTTGAAGGATATTTATGAAATCCTTAACGAAATCTGCACACTTCTAATGGGTCTCCACAAGGTATTGGGATCCTATGAAAGAGGAAGATTTGGGAAACTGACTGAAAAAATCGAAGAAAAAATCAGGGCTCTTTCAAAAGAAAGTTAGCCGAAAATGTAAAATTCATTTTCGGCTTTTTTTATTGCCCAAATATTATTATCTTAACTGGCAAACATCAAAAAATGGGGAGATGGCTTTTTGAATTTCTAAAAGATATTCTTGGGGATAGGGCTTTATTTTTTCAAATTTTGGGTCAAGGGTTTTTTCTGGTCGGAAATTCTGTAAATAATATTTTTTAGCTGGTGAAATCCAACGAGCAATTTTTAAAATATCTTCTTTTCCTAAAATTGTGGGGACTAAGGTTGTTCTAAACTCATGCTCAATCTTGTTTTCCCGTAAAAGCTTGATACTTCTTTCAATATTTTTTAGATTTACTCTTTTTTTGCAGATTTTATTATATTTTTCCTTTGGAGCTTTAACATCCATAGCTATGTAATCAACTAATTTTTTATCAATCAAATCCTTCAACATTTTTGGATTAGAACCATTAGTATCAAGCTTTACTAAAAAGCCCTCTTTTTTTATTTTTTTAATGAAATCTGGTAAATCCTTATTAATTGTTGGTTCGCCTCCTGACAAAACAATGCCCTCTAATAAATTTTTTCTTTCTTTTAAAAAAGAAAAGAAATCTTCTTCTGAGATTTTAGGCTGATTTTTAGTTTTTTCAGGCAAGACCAACTCTGAATTGTAACAAAACCGACAATGAAAATTACAGCCACAAAGAAAAACTATGGCCGCCAAGTGGCCCGGATAATCAATTAAAGTTAATTTTTGGAGCCCACCTATTTTCATAATAATTTTCCATCAACCATTTTTAAAATTTTTTGGGCAATTCGGGCAATTTTTTCATCATGGGTGACAAGCAAGATGGCAACCTTTTCTTCTAAATTTATTTTTTTAAAAGCTCAGAAATTTCCATCTTTGATTTTAAATCCAAATTTCCGGTTGGCTCATCAGCTAATAAAATCTTTGACTGATTGGCCAAACTTCTGGCAATTGCCACCCTTTGACATTCCCCGGCTGATAATTGTCTTGAATAATGAAATAATCTTTGTGATAAACCAAAAAAAGCTAATAATTCTCTTGTTCTCTTTTCTCGAAAATTTTTTGGAAAGCCAGCCAGAACCATTGGAAAGATGACATTTTCTAAGGAATTTAAATTTGGCAATAAATTATAAGTCTGGAAAATAAAGCCAATTTTTCTTAACCTCAGTAAATTTAAATCCCTTTCCCTGAACTTTGAAGTATCTTTTTCTTCAAAGAAAATTTTTCCCTTTGTTGGCAAATCAATTAAGCCAATAAGATTTAGCAAAGTTGTCTTTCCTGAACCAGAAGGTCCCATAATGGCTAAGAATTCTTTTTCATCTATTTTTAAATTCAAATTATCAACTGCCTTGATTTCTTGATCCCCCATTTTGAAAATCCTTAATAAATTTTCGGTTCTAACTACCTCATTCATATTTTAAAGATTGGGCAATGTTTCCCTTGGAAATCTTCCAGGCAGGGAAAAGACCACCTAAAATTCCATTTAAAATTAAAATTGAAAAACCGGTGATTATTAGCCTAGAACTGACAATTGGCTGAATAAAGGCCATTCCAAAAAACTGGCTTGTGATTAAAGTTATTCCCTTTGATAAAAAATAACCACCAATTACCCCAAAAAGACCAGCTAAAAAACCTATCAAAATTGATTCGTTTAGAATTAATAAAAAAACAAAATTTTTAGAAGCGCCAATTGCTTTCATTGTGGCAATTTCCTTTACCCTTTCACTGGTAGCCATAATCATTGTGGAAAGAACAAATAAAATTCCTATTAATAAAGAAATTGAGGCAACAGTAATATGGACCGCCCTGGCTATCCCAATATAATCCATTATCTGAGCTAAACTTTCTTCTAAGCTCAGATCTTTTAAATCAGGTGAAAGATTTTCTATTTTCTTAGCGGTTTCTTTTGTTCTATCTGGGTTTTCTAAGGTAATAGCTGCTAAACTAATCTGATTTTCTTTTTCAAAGATTTCCTGGAGAGTTTTCAAAGGTAAATAGACAATCATATCTTCAAAAAGGACTCCTCCAGTTTCCAAAATTCCAATTATTTCTAATTTCCTCCCTTTTAGATTAAATTTTTCTCCTAAATTAAGATTTTGGGTTTTGGCAATTGTTGAAGAAAAGATGATTACTTCTTTATCTTCAGGTTCAATCATTCTTCCTTTTTCCAATTTTAAATAAGGTCTTAAATCTTTCAGAAAATTACTTTCAATTCCAATTAAAGCCAAAAATGGGATTGGTAAACCCTCAAGAAAAATGTTTTGAGTTAAAACCGAATAGACGCCTTTAACATTCTCAATCTCTCTAATTTCTGAAATTAAATCTAAGGAAAAAGTCTGATGAGCTTCCAAGAAAGGAGTCGGATGAAGGGCAATTTCTTTTGCTACAACCTGAATTTGTTCACCCTGTGTTAAAATTACTTCATTGACTTGGATAATAAATCCTTCGCTTACTGATAAAAGAGAAACAGTAAAGGTAATGGCAATTGTTACTGCCAAAATTATTGTTAAAAGAGCTCTAACTTTCCTCCTAACTAAATTTGTAAGAGCCAATTTTAAATTTTCAAAAAAATCATTTAAAGAGTTTTTGGAATTTTAAATTCTTTTCTCTGCCTAAATTCTTGTTGTTTCCCAAGATTCCATTGAGAAATTGGCCTGAGATAGCCAACTATTCGAGAATAAACTTCGCAAGGCTGTCTGATTGGACATCTCGGACATTCAAAATGTTCTCCTTCTAAATAGCCATGGCTAGGACAAATACTATTGCCTGAGAAATTCGGTTTATTATTTCGTCTTACATAAATAACATGATTAGGAACCTCTACACAATAAACATAACCAGAGTACTTCACTTTATGTTGAATCTCTTTTAAATAAGTGTACTTATGAGTTCTTTTTGTTACTATTCCTTTATTATCTAAAATTGAAGCATCAAAACCAATCTTAAGATAAATTTCCTGAAGATCGTCTCTTAAGCGTTTAGAAAAAGAAGAGCAATAATTAGTTCCTTTAATTCCATCTCCTTTAAGATACCATTCTAAGAATAATCGGAGCATTTTAGGAGGTAACATTTTTAATTCTTGGGGAATGTATTTAGTTCTAGAGTTGCCAAATTGGGTTAAATAATGCCAAAGTTGCTTATTGTGAATATGGAAGCCCTGGGATGATTCTGAAAATTTAAAGGGTAATTCTTTTAACATTTCTCTAATTTCATCTCTTGTTTTACCATGCTTTTTCTGGGTAATCACTATTTCGGGTTTATAAGCTGCATCTCCTCCTTTAGATCCTCTGACCGACCCTTCGGCTATCCAAATTCCAAAAAACTTCAACCAGTTACTCATCGGAATTTTTATTGCTGAATAATTTTCCACTATGCCTCTCTTTCTATTTTTAACCATGGAAACAAAAGATGGCGAGCAATTAACTAATGCCGCAATCTCTGCTTGGGTTTTATTTTCATATTCGTTTAATAACTTTTTGATTTCTGTAGTTAGTATTGTTTTATTATTTATTACACTTGGCAAAATAAAAAATTCTTGCATTTTGCCTTTCCATTTATAACCTGTCATTGGAACTTTATCTATGCTACTAATATCTTTTGCCTTTACAAAATAATATATTTTTGTGCTTTTTATAAATTTCCCTGTTTTAGGATCTCTCATTATGACTTTTTTGCCCGAGACAAACATTCTATGGTCAGGTGTTACCATACAATCAAATGCTTTACTTTTAAAATGAATCATTATCCCTTGATAAGGAAATTTAAATCTGCGCAACGGTTCTTGATAACTTAATTCTTTTGTCTCTGGATTTGCCGTTAATACCTTCTCTCCTTCTTTAAGTTCACTAAACCTTTTCCATCCGTTTTCGGTTAAAATTTCTGTCTTCTCGTCGTAACAAAAAGTCGGAGTAAGGGTGATATAAGGCAATTTGAAATTCTCAAAAATTTTTTTAATTAAATTTTTCACTGTTTGAATATCAGAAATTCTTTCCCCTAAGAAGAGATGCAAAACAGTATTGTGGATAAATACCAAACAATTTTTTCCTGCCAAATAATTGTGATTCTTTTTGGTCATCAAATCATAAAATTGATTATCTTTGACATCAATCTTTGAGACATTTTTTACTCTTACTACTGGGAGATGTCGTTTTTTTCGATTGGATATTTTTTCTTTAATTAATTTAGGATTAACTGTAACTTCAAGCTTATCTTTTATCATGGTTAATTGATAGGCAGGAATTCTTAATCTCCAAATGTTAACTTCATTTTTTCTTTTTGTTTTCTTTAAAGACTTACTAATCATTATTCCTGCTTTGACACATATTTCTAAAATATCTTCTGCTAATTTAGGAGAGACACTCTGGTATTCAAAGTCGCCATCTCTTTTAGAGATAGTTCCATCACTATCCATCAAACCTGATAGGAAGGCAAATATATTATTTTTATTTAAATTTTCTTTTACTTTTTGAGGAATGCAAACATCGTAAACTTTCTCCCCGGGTTTGAAACCATATTTGAAAAAGAATTCCGAAACTTCTCTTTTAGAAGTAGTTAATTCTCTTTCAGGCTCACTTCTTTTATCATTTTTAATCACTTTGGCTTTTACTCCGAAGTATTTTGATACGATCTCCTTTGCTTTTTCTAAGGCTTCTAGATGTTCGCCACTAAAGCGAACTTTATATTTCTTCAAATTGTTTCCGCCTCTATTATCAATGAATTCTGAAATACAACCATCTCCAATAAAAAATCCAATAAGCCACATTAAATCACTATTCAATTCTGGTGATATCTCTGGATATAAATTATGAAAATTCTGTAAAATATAATCACCCACTTTAAGTTCGTCGGCTCTTTTCTCTATAACTCTATATTTCGGAAGAAGCTTATATCTTTTTCGACATTCAGGGTGATATCTTAGGTGAGCAGGAAAAGCTTTTATAGCCCCTAATTTCTCTTCACAGACTGGACAGGTAGGATTTGGTTTAATTTTTTCTAAGACGAAAAATGGATGCCAATCAGAAGTTGTTATATCTAAATTTCTTTCTCCTTTTATTCGAATTTTATTATATTTTTTTACATCAATAGAAACTGCCTTTATAATCTCATCCCATTCGCTAATTCCTTTTTCTTTGTTATAGCTTAGAGCTTTAATCGGTTTCAATTTCTCAAAATTCTCTACAATAAATTCTATTGGGAATAAACCTTTATCAGTTAGAACTTTATTACCTCTCTCGATACATCCCCCTGTGTATTTTGTTTGCAATTCATCCTGGAGTTTTAAGGCCTCAAAAATATCATCGGTATAGTTTACTGGAAGTTGGGAGCTATTAGTATAAAAGGGAACTTTTTTTGTTCCGGCTGTGATAATATTTGGATATTTTTCTTTATCTTTTAGGCAAAGCCTATAAGCACAGCTCTCAGCCGGTGTCGCCTCTAAATTATAGAGGTTTCCAGTTTCTTTCTGATATTTTACCAATCTTTCTCGCATAAAATCTAAAACCTCTAAAGCAAATCTCCTTCCTCTTTTTGAAGCAATATTTTCTCCAATAAAGTTCAAAAGGGCTTCATTCATTCCAACCAAGCCAATGGTTGAGAAATGATTTCCATAATAACTGCCTCTCATTTTTTTTACTCCTTCTAAATAAACTTTGGAATAAGGATATAAACCTTTTTCAATCAGATTTTCCAAGACTTTTCTTTTGATTTCCAAAACCTCCTTTGCCAAATCCATCACCTTTCCTAATCTCTCAAAAAATTCTTTTTTGGTTTTTGAAAGATAACCAATTCGAGGTAGATTGACGGTGATAACGCTGATTGAACCAGTGTTAGCCCCCGAACCGAACAATCCTCCCCCACCCCGATTGTAGAGTTCACGCAGATCGAGCTTAAGCCGGCAGCAATTAAAAGTGATTTGGCCTAAAGAGTGGACAAAAAGATGGTTTTTTTCTAATTCTAGATCGTAAAATTCCCTTATCTGATTATAATTTCGAATTCTTGTCTCTTTCGCTCTCACTAAATAAATATCACTATTTTTAATTTTTAAACTTTCATTAGTATGAGCATTATATTTCTCTAAAGTATTGAATCCCACCATTCTTGATTTTCTAAGACCAGGAACTTTAGTAGTGGAAACTGCCATCCAGCCTGGGATCCTTTCGGCCAAAATTGGGTTATTCATCCATCTGCTATTCCTTTTTAGTTTTGATTTCGAATGTTGTAAATAAATTACTTGACTTCTCTTTTTCAATCGGTAAGTTACTGGTTGACCAATCAAAGAGAGGAGTAAAACTAAATCTCGAGATAATTCTAAATCATTGAGGTGAATTTCTCTTCTTTTCTCATATCCATCTCCTTTGAAATAGAGAGCAAGAAAATTTTTAATAACATTTGCTGGACTATCGAATAAAATTTGAGGTAACCTTCCACATTTTTTAAATCCGGCATTATATAATTTTCTAGCTAAGTTTGAATTATAAACATAAAGGTAGTAAGTATTATATCGAGGGTCTTGCTTTTCTTTACTCTTCAAGCCAAAAGTTTTTTTAATTAATGATTTAATTGTATTTAAGTTTTCAAAATCTCCAGTTTTAAAAGAAAATTGTATTCCTCTTGGCTCACCATAATGAGTGTAACCTTTTCTATTTTCAAAAAGATAATTTCCATCGGCTACAAAATAACCCAAAATTTTTGCTAAATTTTCTTCTAAGATAAGATCTTCAATTTTCTGATATTCTTTGGATAAAATATTATCATTTACTCTTTTGAGTACTAAAAGATAATCTCCTTTTTGAATATCTTTGGCAAATTTCATTTTGATTCCCTCTGGAGTATAAACTGGTACCGGATGTTTTAAAGAGAATATTGCTTCTTTCCCATCCTCAGTAGTAATTTCTACTCCTTTGCTATCTAGGATCTTTAAAAATCTTTTTACCGGCGACCATTCTAGTTTTAAAGTCTCTGGATTCAATGATAAAACTTCTAACTTTCCTGTTTTTCTACAGTCTGCCCAACCTTCTTTATCAAATTCTTTTACTTTATAATTTTCAGCTATTTCTTTAATTGGGGCTCTTTTTATCCTCTTTGAATTTCTGATTAAAATCTCTTCATTTCCGTCGAGACACATTGCCCTCGCTTCCTCCGGTTTCATATCTGAGTTAATGTAATTGGCGAAATAATTTATGCCATATTTTGCTGAGGTTTCAAAGATTCCATCAAAAGCTGGCTCATCCCAGGGAAAATCTCTGGTAATATTTATAGTTGGGATGGGAAAGGAAAAACTTCTCCCAAATTTATCACCCTCTAACATCGCCTCATAAAAAGCTCTATTAAAGATTTTCATTTCTTCTTCAAATTCTCCATAGGTTTCTTTTTGGGGCTTTCCACCAATAATTATTGGAAGTTTGGCAAATACCGGCGAAGGTCTAAGATCCAGGGTCAAATTCGAAAAAGGACAATTTCCAGTTATAAAAACTTTTCCTTTTCTCCGGGCAATTATTGTTCCGTTCTCGGTCTGAGGACACCAAATTATCCCTTCGTAATTTATCCTCTTTATTTTTGTAATATAGGTTTCTGGATGACGAATTATTCTTAGAATATAAATATCCTTTTTACCCACAGTTCCTGGAATTGGCTTTTGTCTGCGAACAGTAAAACCATAACCAGCATTAACAATAATCCTCTCTAAGTCATCAAGTAGTCCTAAATCTGAAGTGGCAATTTTACAATTTTCTTTACCATCTCCTCTTAAATAAGTCTCTAAAAACAACTTTGATTGTCTTGCGCTTAAATTTAGTAAATATTCAGGGATAAAGTGAACATTTTCTCTTGTCCTAAACCACTGGTGAATTTTCCTAGAGCTTTCTGCATTTAACCTTATCTGTTGGACTTCATCTCCTAAAGATGTTGCTGGGTGATTAGTGTACTCTAATTTATAACCTTTCAATAAATTAATTATTTCGTCATAATATTTCCTATTTTTAATTTTCGATTGATAAATACTTACTCGGTGGCAACATCTATACTTCCCTGGTCTCTCCACACTTCCCTCACTTATTATCCAAGCCATTAATTTTATTTGCTCGTCACTGATTTTCGCATCGGGATTTTGATTTTTGCCAGCAATAGGAACAATAATTGGAGATTTCAATTTCAGAACATCTTCTATTGGTTCTAAAACATATCTTTGAGTATTAAATTTTTTCCTTAAAACTCGGTGTTGAGGAGAAACCAGTTGATCTTGAATTCTATTCATTAATCGATACATTTTCCCTTTATATTTTCTCCTAAAAATAAATTTTACTTTCTTATTTTCTATTTCTTTAGTTTGGAGATTTAAAGTTTTAATCTCGTCGCCTTCTTTTATTTCATCGTGCTTTTTCCATCCTTCGGGAGTTAATATTTCAGTATCTTCTGATATACACTGAAACCCTACCCTAGTCGGCGTAGCCATGTTAAACAAAAATTCCTGAAGAGCCTGTTTTACTTGAGGATAGCTTAATCTATCATAACGAATAAAGGGAGCTAAAAGAGTATCAAAGTTTGAAAAACTGACTGCGCCTGCTACTTCACCAGCAAGGGTGAAGATAAAATTTACTGCCTGACCCAAAGCTGATTCAAGATGCTTTGGCGGTTTTGAAGATAATTTTCCGGCCACTCCACCAAAACCTCTCAATAAGAGATCATAGAGATCCCAGCCAGAACAATAGACACCCAAAGTATCCAGTTTATCTAAATGCAAATCTCCAGATTGATGAGCTTCTCTAATTTCTTTAGGATAGATTTTGTTTAACCAGTATTTCCTAACCACATGGGAGGTGACATAATGATTTAATCCTTGTAAAGAAAAAGCCATATTGGCATTTTCTTTAACCTCCCAATCTAATTGCTCTAAATATTGATCTACTCTTTCTACTGCCTCTTCGGTCGCCCGGACTGCCTCCCTGATTCTCCTTCTTTGTTCTCTATATAAAATATAGGCCTTGGCAGTTTCAACCAGGCCTTCCAAAATTAAAACTTCCTCAATAATGTCTTGAATCTGCTCAACATGGGGAATTTTTTCTTTTTTAAAGCGAAGATTTAAAATTTGAACTACTCTCTTAGAAAGTTTTTTTGCTCGATTGCCATCTCCCTGACCGGTAGCAGTTAAGGCTTTAAAAATGGCCTCAGAAATTCGGGTCGGGTCAAATTCAACAATTTGACCGTCTCGCTTTTTTACTTTGGTGATTTCATTTTGAACCATTATCATATTTTACTTTAACAAAAAAACTAGGTCAAACTTATTCAGGTCCTCTTAAAAGCTGAATTTATCCACCTGACTTTTAAAAAATAAATCAGGCATTATCTCTCCTTGGCCGATGGGTGAGGTAGCATCCCCAATCTAAAATCCAGTGACAATGACGGTTACTTTTATCTCACCTTTTCTCAATTTTTCATCCGGACCCCTTTGGGAGGCTCCAAAAATCACCTTAGCTTGGGGGTTAATTTCCTGAGTCAAAATTCTTCCAATTTCCTCAATCTCAGAAAGGGAGAGGTCCTGGCCACCGGAAACATTAAATAATATTCCCTTTGCTCCTTTGGGAGAAATATCTAATAAGGGTGAAGTAATAGCCGCTTTGGCTGCCATTTCAGCTCTTTTTTCCCCGGCTGCCCGGGCCATTCCAAAAAGGGCAGTTCCTGAATCTTTTAAGATTGTTTTAACACTAGCCAAATCAACATTGATGATACCAGGAAGGATTATTAAGTCAGAGATTCCCTTCACCCCTTCTCTCAAAATATCGTCGCAAAGCCAGAAGGCAGTAATAAGGGAAGTTTTTGGGTCTAAATTTTTTAATAATTTATCGTTTTCAATGGTAATTAAGGCATCAACCTTCTCTTTGAGTTTTTCTTTTCCAGCTAGAGCAATTTTTCGCCGATAATTTCCTTCAAAAGAAAAGGGTAAGGTGCAAATAGCAAGAGTTAAAATTCCTAAATTTTTAGCAATTTCAGCCACCACTGGAGCAGCTCCCGTAAAAGTTCCTCCACCAAGACCTCCAGTTAAAAAAACCAGATCTGACCCTTTTAAAATTTCTTCAATCTCTTTTCTTTGTTCTTCAGCTGAGGCCTTTCCAATTTCTGGATTCATTCCAGTGCCCAAACCCTGAGTGGTCTTTTTTCCGATCCTCAATTTCAAATCAGCCTTAATTTTCTTTAAATCTTGGTAATCAGTATTGATGGCAATTAATTCCACCCCCTCAATTTTAGATTTTTTCATTCTGGAAACAGCATTGCCACCTGATCCTCCAATTCCCACCACTTTTATTTTAGGATTCATGGTATGAATATTTTAAAAATTCGTTTTAATTTAGAACCTATTCCTTCATTGGAAAAAGAAGGTTTCATTGTTTCTTTTTCCAAATCCTGGCCCAAGAGGACTAAGCCGGCCACCGTGGCCAGACTTAAATCTTCATCCAAGTCTTCAATTCCTTTTGGTTTTCCCAGTCTGACCGGCAAATGAAATTCTTTCTTAGCCAGTTCAGTTATTCTTGGCAATTTCGCTCCTCCACCAGTCAAAACTATTCCGGCTGGTAAAAGTTTCTCTTTTGAAATTTTCTTTAATTCTCGGTTAATTTCTCGAAAAATTTCAGAAACTCTAACTGAAATAATATTTGTCAGCTGTTTCTGAGAGAAAACTAAAGTCTCTTCTTTATTTAATTTTATTTTCTCTCTTTTTTGGCCATTTTTTAAAAGACAATTTCCAAATTCAATTTTGATTCTTTCAGCAATATCAATATCGGTTTTTAAACCAATGGCAATATCATTGGTAATATTAGCTGAGCCAATTGGTAAAATAGCTAAATGGGTTAAATTCCCTTCTTCAAAAACTGCCAGATCACTAGTTCCGGCTCCAATATCTAAAATCGCCACTCCCAATTCTTTTTGCTTCTCAGTCAAAACTGCTCGGCCAGAAGCTATTGGGGAGGGTACCATATCTAAAATTTGTAATCCCGAATCTAAAACTGCCTTGGTTAAATTTTTAAAATAGGGAGAAAAGCCACCTAAAACTAAAACTTCAACTTCCAATCTTACCCCCTTTAAACCTAAAGGCTCTTTTATTCCTCTTTCTCCATCAATGATAAATTCTTTTGGTATGACATCAAAAATTTCTTTATTAGAAGGAAGATTAATCGTCTGGGCAGCCTGTAAAACCCGATTGATATCTTCTTCCGAAATTTTCTGGTCAGCCCGAGAGACAGCAATTGTCCCCCGAGAAGGCATTGAAAACAAATGCGAGCCGCCAATATTCAAATAGAGAGATTCAATTTTCTGAACTTCCTCTTTTATTTTCAAAAAATTTTCTCTCAAAATTTGAGAAACTTCCTCAGGATGAATAACCACTCCCCTTCTAATTCCTGAAGAAGGTGCCTCTTGATAATTGAGAACTTCTAATCCCTCGGGCTTTCTCTTTGCCACCAAAATCTTAATATTTTGGCTCCCAATATCTAAACCACAAATTAAATTGGTTTTAGCCATTATTTAAAAATTAAACTTAAATAATAATTTTCTTTTTCTGCCATTTTTTGGCCTGCCTTTTCCGATTTCTCATGGTCATATCCCAAAAGATGGAAAATCCCATGGATTAAAACTCGGATTAATTCCTTTTCAAAAGTCTCTCCAAATCTTTTGGCATTTTTCTTAATCTCCCTTAGACAAATTACTATTTCTCCTAACCCTAAGTTTTTATTGGGAAAAGCTAAGACATCAGTGACTCGATTTTTTCCCCGATATTTTTTATTCAATTTCCTCATCCTTCCTTGACCAACCAAGGCAATTGATAAATCAGCCTCTTTTTTATTCTCGCTCTCCAGAACCTTTTCAGCAACTTTTTTTAAAAATTCTTCATCAATCTGAACCGTAGTTAAATTATTAATCTCAATCATGAACTCTTTAATATTTCATTTAAAATTTTAATTGTTGACTGCTGAACTGCCCAATTTTTAATATAATTTAGGTCTAATTTGTTTTTCTGGATATCTAAAACAGTTTTGATATCTTCTAAATGTCTTGATGATTTACTTTCTTTATACCAAATGAGTTTACTTAAAACTAAATCTTCAGGTGAAACAAAGAATATTTTTTGTTTATCAATTTTTTTAGCTATCTTTCTTTCCAATTTTAATTTACCATAAATATCAACTCTGCCACCCTTTACCCAAAAATCTACTTTTAAACCAGTTTGAGGATGAATGAAATTAAATTCTCCTTTTTTTTCTAAGGCTTCTATCATTGCCTCTTGGCTTACATAAACATCTTTGTCTAGAGATAAAAGCTTCTTTGAAAGAAGGGGTAATTTTTGTGGAGATAGTTCCACAATTATATCAATATCGGCAGTATAACGAGGCTTTCCCCAGGCAGCTACTGCCATTCCACCAGTAACAGCGTAAGGAATCTTAAGCACCTCGAGAATTTTAGCTATTTTAGATAGGAGCGTTTCAGGAGTAATCATTTTGATTTATTTTTATTTGATTTCGTAATTATTTGAGATTCTTTTATTTTTTTTCCCAACATGAAAAGTTGGCTGGCAATTTTTATCTTTTTCTTTAGTGACATTTTTTGATAAATTTTATTTTGAAGCTTTTCCGCTTCTTTTGGGGTTAAAATAGTTTTATTCATTTTTTGATGTTAGTAGTTCTTTGACTATTTTATTAACTAAACTACCTTCGGCTTTTCCTTTTACTTTTGGCATGAGTTCTGCCATTACCTTTCCTATATCTTTGAGTTCAGTCGCCCTGAGTTTTTCAATAACTTCCTTGGCTAATTTTTTGATTTCTTCTTCAGATAATTGTTCTGGTAAATATTTTTGCAAAATAGCAAGTTCGGCTTTCTCTTTGTCTATGAATTTCTCTATTTTCCCTTTTTCCCCACCTTCGCCTCTGGCTTCGGTGCATCCGCCGTAGCCTTTGGCGTAGGCGGAAAATTCTAAAATTGCCTCTTTTCTTTTTTTAATTTCAGAAGTGACAACTTCAATTACTTCATCATCAGTTAGGCGACTTTCTTTTTCTAATTCTTTCCCAGTAAATTCTGGTTTTTCCTTGCTCAATTTATATCTTTTTTCTTTTTCCTTATTAAAAATAGCTGCTGAAAGAAGGCGTAAAACCGAAACCTTTAGTTCCTTTTTTTCTTTTAAAGCCGAATTTAAATCTTCTTGAATTTTTTCCTTTAACATTTTAATTATTCTATTTTGCCCAGTTTTTTCAATTTCTCATATTCTCTTTTCTTTTCTTCTCTTCTTAAAGCAGCTCTTTTTTTCATTTGCTCAGATTTTTCCCTTTCCTTGAAACGAACTTTTCTTGCCCTAACTAAAATTCCACTCTCTTGGAGAGCTCGGGTAAAACGGCGAATCAAGGCCTGAGAAGTTTCCCTTGGCTGTTTTTTAATTTCCAGGGCCATAGGCTAATAAATGCAAATGTAAGTGGTCAATTACCTGACCACCTGGCCGACCAACATTAATTTGTAATTTATATCCTTTTAAATTTTTCTCCCTGGCAATTTTTTGGGCAGCTAAGATTAGCTCCCCCATCAATTCTTTATCCTCGAGTTCTAAATGATCTACTGAAGCGATATGTTTTTTTGGAATAATCAAAAGATGGATGGGAGCCTGGGGATGAATATCTTTAAAGGCAATGATCTTCCCATTTTCATAAACTATCTCAGCCGGCGCTTCCTTATTCACGATTTTACAAAAAACACAGTTTGGCATATTTTTACTTTTTAAGTTTTTTTTCAATTTCTTTAATTACCTTTTCTATTTTTATCGTTTCCTGTCTTCCGGTAGCCATATCTCTGATTATTATTGTTCCTTCTAAGGCCTCTTTTTGGCCTAAAATTAAGGTATATTTTGCTCCAATTCGATCAGCCATTTTTAGCTGAGCTTTAAGAGAATCCCGGCCAAGCGACTCCCCAACCAAAATTTTGGCCTCCCTAAAATCCTCAATCAATTTTAAACTTTTTCTTTTGGCTAAATCTCCCAATTGAGCCAAAAAAACTTCAGCCCTCTTTTCTTTAGGAAATCTGATCGCTTTCGTCTTCATTAATTGAATTATTCTCTCTACCCCACCAGCTCCACCAACAGCTGGAGTCTCTTTTCCACCCAAAATTTTGACCAAGGTATCATATCTTCCACCAGCAACCAGAGTTCCCAATGCTTTGCCTTCCGGGGATTCCTCCATTATTTCAAAAACGGTTTTGGTGTAATAATCTAAGCCTCTAACTAAATAGGGGTTTAAATGATAAGGCAATTCTAACTCATCCAAAAATTCTAAAACTTCTTTAAAATGTTGATGGCAGATTTCACAAAGATGGTCTAAAATCTGGGGAGCCTGGGCTTTGAGTGGCTGACATTTCTCTTCTTTACAATCTAAAATTCTTAAGGGATTTTCTCTCAACCTCCGTCGACAATCTGGACAGAGAGCACCTTCCCGCGACCTAAAATAATTTACCAAGAGTTTTTTATAGTAAGGCCGGCACTGACTATCGCCAATACTATTTACCTCAACAATTAAATTTTTCAATTTCAATTCTATTAAAATATTATAAAAAATTTGGATAATTTGGGCATCTACGACTGAACTCTCTTCTCCTAAAACTTCAAAGCCAAATTGCCAAAACTGGCGAAATCTACCTAACTGGGGGTGTTCGTAGCGAAAATAAGGACCGAAATACCAGAGCTTGACTGGTTGGGGAAGATTTTCCATTCCATGTTCAATATAGGCTCTGACTATTCCCGCTGTTTGTTCTGGTCTTAAAGCTAAATAATCTCCACCTTTGGTCCGGAGGGTAAACATTTGTTTTCCAATAATGTCAGTAGCTAGTCCTATTCCTTTGGAAAAAAGTTCGGCTTCTTCTAAAATTGGGGTCTCAATTTTTTGAAAATTATAAAAATTGGCCATCTCCTGGCAGATGTCAAAAATCTTTTGAAAATATCTCTGCTCTTCTGGTAAAATATCATGCATTCCGGTTGGGGTTTGAAATTTAGGCTTCTTAGCCATATTAATAAGTAGGTACTTCAAATTTAGCCAGGGCAGTAATTGGCCAGAGTCTAAGGAAGACTCGACCAATGATCTCTTTTCTTCTTAATGGTCCCCAGCGTCTTGAATCAGCCGAGGCCTCTCTATTATCTCCTAAGACAAAATATTCTTCCTCAGCTAAAGTCACTTTAATCTCTCCAGGAGTAAAAATACCGGGAGGAAGATATTCCGATTCATTTAAAATTTGCCTCCCTTTTTGATTATAAATTATCACCTTGCCTTCTTCAATCTCAACCCTTTCTCCTGGCAAACCAATAATTCTTTTAATATATCTTTGAGATGGATTTCCCGGATATTTAAAAACCACCACTTCTCCTCGCTGGGGATCTCTAAATCGATAGGAAATTTCATCAATAATTAAATAGTCACCACTTTCAAAGGTGGGTTCCATTGATTGGCCTCGGACAAAAAAGGGCTGAAAAATAAAATAGCGAATAGGAACCACTATTAATAAAGCGATAATAACAATTTTTGTAATTTCCCAAATAAAAGTGAGGAAGTTTCTCATATTCTCCATTTTTTGGACTTTAAAAGTTCATAACCAATTATCACCCTATTTATCCTCATCTGGCAAAACCTGGCCATAGTGCCATCTTTTTGTTTTGGGAACTCCTTCATATAAATTAAACTTTTAATTTCCTCAATTGATAAGGATTAGGCTCATCTTCAATAACAATATCAACATTATCTAACTTTTCCAAAAATTTTTCAGTAATAGCCCTAATTTCTTTATTTACCAATTTTTCAAATTTTTTTCGTTCCATGATTTTACAACCTTTTTTAAAAAGCTTCTAATTACTTATCACCTTTTTGCCAATTTTTTAAAATTTTTCTTTTTTACAATTAAATCTTTTAAGATCTTTTTTGAATTTTTTTCTCATGGCTGCCTCAAATCCATCTAATTTATAAGTTATCTCAAATCTATTTTTATCATTTACTGGATAAAAAGGAGTACTGA